>CAZQDF010000007.1:0-18613 GCA_964592065.1 uncultured Dehalococcoidales bacterium
CGACCACCTGAACCCCATTCAGGTGCGCTACCAGGCTGCGCTACACCCCGTCGCTTAGCTCTCCTCCATATGCTATCATAACAGAGTTGCGGGAACAACAATTACCAAATTAAGAAGTTTGAGTCTGAGCGAAGCGGGGAGTTCATGTAAAAGCTTCTTCGCCCATAGGGTTCAGAATGACAGGCAGGATTTGTAGCTTTGGCTAAAAAGCAAAAGAAAGTTAAACCCAAGGAAGTCCCCACCAAACGCCAACTCTCCAGATGGCAGCGCCAGTCCAAAATACGACGAATCATAATAATCGCTGCTACTGTTTTCTTAGCTGGCATCCTGGGTTATGTAGGCTACGACGTAGGCTACGGATATTACAAAGCTGAAATTAAGCCTCTTCGTGAGGTTATGATAGAGGTGAATGACACTTCGTTTACCACAGGTTATTATGTGAAACTGCTCGATGCCTATACCAAAGGCGAAGACCCATCCCAAGTTTACTATATGGCTGACCTTGCTGCCAGGCAAATTATACGAGATGAATTGATTAGACAAGGTGCTGCTAGCTTGGGAATAAGCGTTGAGACTCAGGAGATAGATGAGAGCATGGAAGAAACTAAGTTACCTGATGAGAAGATATATCGGGATGCGATAACCGCTATTTTATTAAGCGAAAAGCTTCTTGAGGACTATTTCGGCCCTCAGCTAGCTGATACAATGGAGCAAGCACATATCCAGGTTATGCTTGTGGAGAGCAAAGAGATAGCTGATGAAGTAAAGGCTAAAATCGAGAGCGGCCAGGAATTCAGTGCCTTGGTTGAAGAGTTCTCCTGTGACCCTCAGGTTGGTGGTGACTTAGGCTGGTTGCCTCAAGAATTAATACCGAATACCTTGATTGGAGATGTTGCTTTTGGTCTTGAGCCGGGCGAGATAAGCCAGCCCGTCTATGATGAGTCAACAAGCAAAAGCGTTGGGTATTGGCTTATACAGGTTACCGACACAGATGAGGAAAAAGGGATACAAGCTAAAGCTATGTTGCTGAGTAGCAAGGAAGAAGCCAATGAAGTTAAAGATAAACTAGATTCAGGCGAGGATTTTGCTGACCTGGCTAAGGAATATTCCCAGCATGAGAGCAAGGACAGCGGCGGTGAGCTAGGCTGGAGAAAGCAAGGAGATATGAGTGACGCTTTTGACGAAGTTGCCTTTAATCTTACAAGCAATGAGTTAAGTGAGCCAGTTAGGGATACATCAGTTCAGACCAAAGGAAGCTATTGGATAATGAAGGATTTGGACAGAGGCGAGCATGAACTCAGTGAAGAGGTCAAAGAGGCACTGAAGAATCAACACTTAAGTGATTGGATTAAGGAAAGAGAAGAAAACAGCACCATTAGCATTGCTGAAGCAAGGGAATTATGGGCTATAGAGAGAGTTATGAAAGGGAAATAACGCCATGACTCAAGAAGGTATCGGCATTGGTTTACTAGGCTTGGGCGTTATAGGCAGTGGCATAGCCAAGGTTCTGCTGGACAAAGCAGATGGCTTAGCCAAGCAGTTGGGTGGTCCGCTGGTTCTAAGGAAGGTACTGGTACAAGATGTAAGCAAACATCGCACGGTAACGCTTGAATCCCACCAATTGACCACTCATCCTGAGGAGGTTCTTGCTGCTCCTGAAGTAGATATACTGATTGAGGTTATTGGAGGCGAATATCCAGCCACAGAATACATAAAACAGGCCATTTTATATGGTAAGCATGTAGTTACTGCCAACAAGGAGGTAATAGCCAAACATGGATATGAGTTATTATCTTTAGCCCAAGAACACAAAGTGGACCTTCGTTACGAGGCCAGTGTAGGCAGCGGTATACCGCTTATTTCACCCTTTCAGCAAGACCTGGCGGCTAATGACATCTCAGCTATCCATGCCATACTTAACGGCACTACTAACTACATTCTGACCAGGATGTCACGAGAAGGGTTACATTTTTCTGCGGCTTTAAAAGAAGCTCAGGAGTTAGGATATGCCGAAGCTAGTCCAGCTAACGACATTGAAGGGACAGATGCTGCTTATAAACTAGCTATTTTGGCCAGCCTAGCTTTTCACACTGTTGTGGATCCTCAAGATATATATTGCGAAGGCATCTCTCGTCTTCAACCCCAAGATTTCCGCTATGCCAGAGAATTCGGCTACGCTATAAAGCTTCTAGCTATTGCCAAGCGAGATAATGGGGATATTGAAATGCGTGTCCACCCTGTTTTTATCCCTGAGGATTCACAGTTGGCTAAGGTAGACGGCGTTTATAATGCTATTCAGGTGGAAGGTGACTTAGCTGGCAATTTGGTCTTTTACGGGCAGGGAGCGGGAGCTTTAAGAGCCTCCAGCGCTATAATGGCTGACGTGCTAACCATAGCTAGAAACATTTGCCGCGGAGCGATTAGCGTCCCTACCATACAAATAAACCAGAAGTTAGCTGTCAAGCCTATGTCTAGTATAAAGACACGTTATTACTTTAGGCTGAGTGTAGCTGACCGTCCTGGTGTTTTAGCACAAATCTCGGAAGTTTTAGGCCGTAACTCCATCAGCATTTCTTCTGTAATTCAAAAGGAGAGTGACTTAAAATCTCAAACTGCGGTGCTTGTTATCATGACCCATCCATCTGAGGAAAAGTCAGTGCAAAAAGCTTTGAAGGAAGTAGGGCAGCTAACGGTGGTGCATGAAGTTGGCAACTTTATTAGGGTTGAAGGATGAAGCAAGGCGTTCTGAGTAGATATCGTGATTTCTTGCCAGTTACCCCGGCTACACCCATGATTACACTTGGTGAAGGTGACACACCTTTGGTGAGGTCGCGAACTTTGGAGAAAGAACTTAGCTGTGGTGAACTTTATTTCAAGCTTGAGGGTTGTAACCCCACTGGCTCGTTTAAAGACAGGGGTATGGTGGTGGCAGTAGCTAAAGCGGTGGAGAGTGGCAACTCCAGTATTATCTGCGCCTCCACTGGCAATACCAGTGCTTCGGCCGCCGCTTACGGAGCTAGATTTGGACTTAAGACTATTGTCATTATCCCTAAAGGGAAAATAGCTATGGGAAAGCTGGCACAAGCCATAATTTATGACGCCCGGATTGTGGGTATAAGAGGTAATTTTGATCAAGCGCTTCAAATAGTCCGTGCCTTGACCCAAAAATATCCCGTCACCCTGGTAAATTCGATAAATCCGAATCGCATTGAAGGTCAGAAGACAGCAGCTTTTGAAATTGTGGAAGATTTAGGCGATGCTCCTCATTATCTCTTTATACCTGTGGGCAATGCTGGCAATATCACTGCCTACTGGAAGGGATTTGTTGAGTATTACCGAATTGGCAAGGCGAGTCATACCCCAAAGATGATGGGCTTTCAGGCTGCGGGCGCAGCCCCCATAGTGCGCGGAAGGGTTATCAAACGACCGAAGACTATTGCTACAGCCATTCGAATTGGCAATCCTGCTAGCTGGCAGAAAGCCATGGCTGCCCGAGATGAATCAGGAGGCACTATCGACTGCGTCACTGATGATGAAATTATGAGTGCCTATAAATTGGCAGCGGCTAAGGAAGGTATTTTTGGTGAACCGGCTTCGGCTGCTTCCCTAGCTGGACTTATTAAGCTAGCGAAAAGGGAAGACTTTTCTGACAAACGAGTCGTTTGTATCATTACCGGGACAGGTTTAAAAGACCCCGACGTGCCGGCTAAATATGCCCAAGCTCCAATAGAGCTTCCTGCCGAGTTGGCTATCATTGAGAAAGCTTTAGAGGGGGGACTGTCCCTTTCATCATTTTGATATTGAACTACGTGAAGTATCGGGGTTTCAGAACTTCAGGGATTCCTCGCCTGGCTCAGAATGACATTCGAAGAGAGCGAATACCCTTAAAATAAGGAGGTGGAAGCTTATGCCAAAAATTGTTACAGAGGATACAGGGAAATTCAGCCAGCACTATCCTAAGGTAGCAGTCATAGTTACTGCCAGCGTTCAAGGCAGAGACAATGCCATGGCTGCTGCTTGGCACAGCTCGATTTCTTTTACTCCACCCCTCTACGGTGTCTCTATTTCGCCTAACAGATTTACCTATCAGCTCATCGCTGAAAGCAAGGAGTTTGGCATTAACTTTATACCTTTTGAGAAAGCCTCCCTAGCTGCTCAAGTTGGTGGCATTTCAGGGCAAGAAACGGATAAATTTCAACGGTTGGGCATCAAGACAGAGAAGCCTGCAAGGACGAAAGTGCCTGTAGTAAAAGACGCTTATGCTGCTTATGAATGCAAACTTATAGATAGCAAGCCCTACGGTGACCATATTTGGATTGTCGGAGAGATTGTAGCGGTGCATTTTCTTGAGGAAGCTTTTGCTCCAGAAAAAATCCTGCACTTGGAGAGGATAAAGCCGCTTCTTTATTTTGGTTCAGATTTTTATGCTACCATAGATAAAAATAGCCTGAGCTTTGTAAAGAAGGGAATTTAGATGATTAATCAAGATACAATCAAATTGGCAATGACTTCCATAATTGAGGCTATTGGTGAAGACCCCCTTAGGGATGGCATAAAGAATACTCCACAGCGAGTGGCTGAAATGTATGCTGAGCTTTTTTCTGGCCTAGATGCTGACCCTAAAGCTGAGTTAAAAGTGGGCTTTGAGGTAGGGCACCAGGAAATGGTAGTTCTCAAAGACATTCCTTTTTATTCCATGTGTGAGCACCACTTGCTTCCTTTTTACGGTGTGGCTCATATAGGCTATATTCCTGGTGCGGATGGCAGAGTTGTTGGGATAAGCAAGCTAGCCAGGGTGGTAG
The DNA here is from genome assembly GCA_964592065.1 of uncultured Dehalococcoidales bacterium. Taxonomy (GTDB): domain Bacteria; phylum Chloroflexota; class Dehalococcoidia; order GIF9; family AB-539-J10; genus JAFGBN01. The sequence goes on from CAZQDF010000007.1 coordinate 4,803, forward strand.
AGATATTCGCCAGGAGGCCCCAGATTCAGGAGAGAATGACCCAGCAAATTGCTGACACTATCTTCGAAGCTCTCCAATCTGATGGCGTAGCTGTGGTTATTCAAGCGGAACACTTATGTATGGTCATGCGCGGAATCAAAAAACCAGGGACGAATGTGATAACCTCAGCGATGAGGGGAACTTTTCGCAGCAAAGCAATTACTCGCTCCGAATTTTTGTCTTTAATCCAGGGAAGATAATCTATTCGTGACGCAGGGACTCGATAGGGTCAAGCCGCGCACCTCGAAACGCCGGGTAAATACCGGAAACAAGCCCGATGGATATTGAAACTCCTACTGCCAGAGCAATGACATCGCTTGGGAGCATAGCAGGGATGGGGAAACCCATGTTTGTCGCTACGATAGAGGCAATCTTAACTAGAAGCCACCCTAAACCCACTCCTATAGCGCCGCCACAGAAACTCAGCGTGGCAGCTTCAGTGAGAAACTGAGTTAAGATGTCTCGACGCTTGGCTCCTACTGCCTTGCGCAGACCAATTTCCCTGGTGCGCTCAGTTACCGAAACCAGCATGATGTTCATTATGCCAATGCCACCAACAAGCAAGGATATGCCAGCTATGGCAGTGAGGACAAGTTGGACTATTCCCAGTATTTGGTCAGCTATGCGTGATACAGAACTCATGCTCATAACAGTGAAGTCATTCTCCTGTCCCTCTCTGATACGATGGCGCTGCCTTAGGATGCTAGTGATCTCCTCCTGAGCAGAGTTTATCTCGTCCTCGCTCCCAGCCCGGATGCTGATAACCTGAACGCTATGCCCCAAGCTGGTTACCTGCTGGGCTGCTAAAGTGGACTGAATGGTAGATAATGGAGCATATGCCGTTAAGTCCTCAAATCCAAAGGTACTGCCTTTGCTTTCCAATACACCAATGACAATGAATTTGCGCCCATTAACCCGTACACTCTGGCCCGTAGGGTCGAACTGTTGCCCGAAAAGGGTTTCAGCCAGTTGGCTTCCTAATACCACCACTCTCGACTTCGCCTTATAATCGCGCTCGGTGATGAAGCCGCCCTGGGCTATGTTAAGATTGTTAACCCACTGGTATACTGGGGTTACCCCAGCAACCGTAACCCCAGCATTTTCTCTTCCTGCTGCAACTTGAGCAGTAAGCTGCGCCACCGGCGCCACAGCGGCGACAGAAGGGGCGTTAGAGGCAATCGCCTCAGCATCTTCCATGGTTAGTGTTAGCGCTCTGCCCATCGTTCCTCCCATCCCACCAGTGCTGGAAGCACCAGGCATGACGTATATTAGATTAGATCCTAGAGAGGCAAAAGCCTCATGTGTCATGGCCTCCTGCGCTCTTCCCAGAGATACTACAGAAATAACCGCGGCTACACCAATTAAAATGCCCAGCATGGTTAAAACCGACCTTAGCTTGTTACCAGTCAAGGCACGCAGAGCAGTAGTAAAGCAATCCCATAGTCTCATTGTTCTATTTGGCCATCCCGGATTTTAATGGTGCGCTGGGTATAAGCGGCAATATCCGCCTCATGAGTAACCAAAACAATGGTTATTCCCTGCTGGTTCAACTGCTGAAAGAGAAGCATAACGTCCTTACTAGTCTGGGTATCAAGATTACCTGTGGGTTCATCGGCTAAAATGAGAGAGGGAGTATTTATTAATGCCCTGGCAATAGCTACTCTCTGCTGTTCGCCTCCGGCCAGCTCGCTTGGCTTGTGAGTAGCTCGATGGGCTAGCCCTACCGATTCTAAGGCTTGTAAAGCTCGTTGCCGCCGATTACCAGCACCGCTGTAAATAAGCGGCAACTCCACATTAACCAGAGCTGTAGTTCTGGCCAACAGGTTGAAACTTTGGAAGACAAAGCCTATCTTTTTATTTCTTATCTCGGCTAGTTTGTTGTCGCTTAATTTACTCACTTCGATTCCGTCTAAGCGGTATTGTCCTGAAGTAGGTTTATCAAGGCATCCGAGAATGTTCATTAAGGTGGATTTGCCTGAGCCTGACGGCCCTGTAATGGATACCATCTCTCCTGACTCAATATGGCAGCTCACTGCCCGCAGGGCAGGAACTTCTGTCTGGCCTGCTTTATACACTTTGGTTATGTTATCCAGCTCAATCATTTATCAGCCTCCAAATAGCGTGGAGGGAAACGGCGTCACAGGAGGTAATACTACCCTCTCCCCTTCTTCTAATCCGGACAAAACCTCAATGTTTATTCCGTCAGATAAGCCCAGGGTAATTTGTCTTTGCTCAACTTGCTCACCTGTAACAACCTCCGCACTTGGATTTGCCAAACTGCCCTGAATAGCTCGGTTTGGTAGCAGTAACACACCGTCACGGCGCTCAATGACTATTTCAGCAGTGGCACTCATACCATCTCTGAGTTCTTCATCCCATTTCCCCAAAGTTATGGTGCTTTCGTAGGATACCACTCCTGCCTGGACTGTGCCTGTTTGAGAGATAAAGGTTACCTTACCTGTTACTTTTTTATCGGGCAAGGCATCCAAGGTGATATCTGCCTCTTGTCCTAGCTTCACCATGGAGATATCTATCTCATCGATGACGCCATCCATTTTTATCTCATGGGTGTCAATTAAGCGGATTGATGGATTGGCATACGTCATAGCTGAAAGTTGTTGTCCCTCACTTATCATAATGTCAGTCACGATGCCATTGAAAGAAGCGGTAATCACCGCTTTAGTTAACTCTAGCCTGGCACTGGCTAATTCTATTTCGGCTGAATCCAAAGCTATTTTGGCTTGGTCTAATTGCAGCTCCAGCAATTTGATTGAAAGAGGCAGTGCCCATGGCCTGGCTTGCGATTTTTGCTGTGCTTTGATTAAGCTCGCCTCGACTAAATCCAGCAAGGCTTGTGCCTCTTCCGTCTCCCCCTGCTCCAGAAGCCTTTGAGCCTCTTCCAAAGTATCTTGAGCTTCATCCAAGACTAACCATACTCCCGGTAAATCAGTAGCATAAGTATTGGTGTAATGAGGATAGATTGTTTGCATGAGCTTATTTTCAGTCATTTTGTATTCAATCTGAGCTGTTTCATATCTGGCCTGAGCTATTTCTATATTCAATTCCAAGGAGCTAGCATCGAGCTTGGCTAAATCTTGCCCTTTTACTACGCTATCTCCCTCGCTCACCAGTACCTCTGCCACCATGCCTGTGATGCCAAATGATAAATCCGTCTTATGAGGCATTTCTAAATTGCCACTGACTGTGACGCCTATCTCTAAATCACCTCGAGTAACTACGGCAGTTTCCTGCGCTGTAGTTTCAGAAGGAGCACAGCCAGTGAATACTGTGCTAACTAAGCTGATTGCTATTATTAGCGCTAGCCATTTCTTCATTTTTCCCTTACCCCTTTTCGTTTTGCTATAAACTGCATGTTATATCGCCAACCCTACCCTAAACCGCAGGGCCAAGATGGTTAAAAACTTTGATCTGGTTGTCAACTTCAATTGCCTGCATGCTCTATGTTTGCAGTTTCGGCTTCCCTCAGCAACTTAGTAAAGTCTTTGACCTGGCGGCTTATAGTGTTAACTAAGTCTTCCACCGCCTCAACCTTGATGAAGAGAAGCCCTCCTCCCTGGGGGAGATTGAAAGCTAGAAGTTTAGTGCCAACATCTATCCCCAGTTCTCTTCGTGCCTCCACGGGAATTACCAGTTGCCCCCGTGGGCCAACCACCGCAGAGCCAAAACACTTGTGCACTGCACGTTTATCCTCTTGTTCCATCTCTTCCTCCTATAATGAGCTTAGTGCCAAATTTAGCATTGTATGATTTTTCTTACTAGTTTGTCAAGTAATGGAAGTTTGACTATTTAGCTAAACTTGAATTAGAATGCTAATCTCTATACACTGAGGCTCTAGACACTGAACCCTTATTCATTGCTTATCATGAGTTTGGTGGTCTTTGCGCTGGTGGCATTACCAGCTTGCTAGGCGTCAGCGGGGTAATGGTAGTGGTGCCGGCGCTTAATTTAGCTTTCGGTAACATTGATCTAGTTCAGCTAGGTGGGTGACATCTCGAGCAGCTCTTTATGTCATTGCGAGCTGAAGGCGGGGTAATCTCATATCACTCAGAGTAGGCTCTGTAAGGCAATTTCCTTATTCGTTTGAGATTGCCTCGGCACTTTGTGCCTTGCGATGACAAATAAGGAGAACATGTGTCACTAATCACCTGAACGAGTACACATGCTTTACATACCTTGGATTACTTAGGTTATAATGGTTGGCAGTTAGCTAAGATGCTGTTAGGAGCAAAGAAAGAATAAATGACAAAGGTAGTTGTCACTGGTGGAGCTGGCTTCATTGGTTCGCATCTCGGCGAAGAACTAGCGAGGCGAGATTATCACGTTACTATCCTTGATGACCTCTCCACTGGGAAGATTAAAAACATAGAACCATTCCTCAAGAAGGAGAATGTGGAGTTCATTCAGGGTAGCATTGCCAACCTTCCGCTGCTTCAAAAGCTTTTTCGGGGCGTTGACTATGTCTTTCACGAAGCTGCTATTCCCAGTGTTCCCAGGAGTATAGAGAATCCTCTCATCTCCCATGAGGTAAACATCACTGGAACCCTAAATGTGCTTCTAGCAGCAAGGGAGAACGGCATCAAGAAGGTAATCTATGCTTCCTCCTCCTCGGTCTATGGTGATACTCCTATCCTTCCCAAGTAGGAGGATATGCCCCCAAATCCCCAATCCCCCTATGCTGTAACCAAACTTGCTGGGGAATATTACTGCCAGGTCTTTCAATAAGTTTATGGGCTTCTCTCAATTTACCTCAGGTATTTCAATGTTTATGGGCCAAGGCAGGACCCAGATTCCCTATATGCTGCTGTTATTCCCATGTTTATAACCAGAGCTTCACAAGGGAAGTCCCCTATTATTTTTGGAGACGGTGAGCAGACCAGGGATTTCACCTTCGTCAAAGATGTGGTAGAAGCAAATATTCTGGCAACCAAAAGCAATGGCACCGGCGCTTTCAATGTTGGGAGAGGTGAGAAAACCAGCATAAACTGGCTGGCTGGGCTCACCATCAAACTTGTAGGAAATAACGTTGAACCGATTCATGAAGAGCCAAGGCCGGGAGACATAAGGCATAGCCTTGCTGGCATTTCCAAAGCCAGGGAGGAACTTGGCTATAATCCCAGGTATGGACTAGAACAAGCGCTGCAAGAAACCATAAGCGGAATTAGAACATAAGGGGGTGTTTGACACGGGCTACCTTGATAAAGAGCATAGCTGCCCAATGTGCCATGGAAGGATTGATTCTATTCGGACTAAGGAATTTGAGAACGCATTTGGCCTATTTGGATTTGAGACGCCTTAAGGGTGCTTTAAACCTCGTGAAGCTAGAGGAAATAGGTCTTGGGAAAGTGGTAAAATGAGAATGGTATCCCTTGAGCAGATAAGAGGCTTTGGACTTGTTAAAAAGTTAAAGCAAATAGATGTTGAGTCGGAAAAGAGGGATGCTGTTTATAGGGAGAAGTCATGCTAGAATTAAGGAAAGAAGGAGGACATTTGAATGGCTACTTTGACACACAGTGACAAATATCCTTGTGCATTTGATTTAAGGCTCTTGGTATGGGAGCAGTACAGCTCTGAAAGGGGATATTCTGATACAGAAACAGTGCCATTGGGTGAGCCCTATACCCTGTGGATTAAATATCGTATGACGTTGGGAGTAGGCGATTGTGTTGCATATCAAAGTGAAAAAGATACCGCACTCGTTCTTGAGGATGTAAGAAAATTGATTGAGGAGCTTCGGCAATTGGCAAGCGGTAAGAAGAATGAGATGACATTTGATCCTATTGAACCTGACTTTGGACTGACCATCCGTAGCCTAGCTGAAAGCGGTGCTACAGGGCCAGTCTCATCAACAGCCAAGATTTCTGCCGAGATACCAACTGGTGATAGAAGACAATCCACTACTCATCCCCCCAATCTATTTAGTGTAGATGTGTGGATTGACTATCCCAACCAGGTGGATACCTTTTATGGTGGATATGGGCCAGGTCTGTATTTCTCTGTGGAAGCCTTGGACATTGAGCGATTTGCCTCTCAATTGGAGGCAGAATTGGATACGCTTGGTTCTTACCTGACTTTTCCTACCGAAAATTAAAATTAGGCTTAAAGCAGCTAGCACTCTGTATCGTCGGCTTAAGCCATGTAGGCTTGCCTCTGGCAGAGGCATTTGCCAGAAGCTTGAAAGTCATCGGTTTTGACATAGAGACTGGGAAGGTAACCAGTCACTCCGCCAACAGTCTAGCAGTCGGCAGCAATTAGTCTTCGGTTAGAAACTCCAACCAGTCCAACTAACTCAACTATCCTCTTGAATTAGTTGGGATAGATGGGTGATATCTCCAGCAGCTCTCGTTGTCATTGCAAGCCGAAGGCGTAGCAGTCACTTCCTGAGATTGCAGAGCTCTTTCCGAGTGTGAACCAATAACCCTGAGTTTGCTTCGGCTATGCCTCGCAGCCACATGCTCTCCTCGCAATGGCAAGTGGCTTGCCCCTTTTTTTGCCTAGGCATAGGGGTGCAGTCCAGAAGCAAGTTTGAAGACGCTTAATCATTTAGGGATAGAGCCTATGATGCTTCCAAACGAGAAGTGTTGTGGGCATGATGCGCTTTGGGCTGGGGATGTGGAGACATTCAAGAGGTTAGCTGAGCATAATACGAAGTTAATAAAAGAGGCTCGGATGAAGAGGATTATCTTTTCCTGTCCTGAGGGTTATCGGACATTTAAGCCAGGCTATCCAAATTCTTAGTCGAGAGGATAAGGGAAAAAGCTTTAACGATAGCATGCTTAATGATAGAAATAAATTTTCTTGACAATGTAGTCCAATATGGTGTAAAAGATTTATACGATGGGCACCTTGGAGATTCAACAAACACAGTCCTTGCAAACGCGGCAAGAATTCAAATTGATTGCCCGATTGGAGCAGTCCAATTTGCTGGAAATGCCTGAGGAGGAATTTAATAAGTTCATCGGCGAGGTAGAAAATAGTCCCCTGTTCAAAAGGCTTTACCAGGAAGCCAGGATAATCCGGTACCAAAGATACCCTAGAACCGATATTTCCTCTAGTTTCTATCAACTTAACGAAGCGATTACAGCCGATACAGGCTCTCTTGACGTCGAATCACTTTTGCTGAACAAGGAGGACGTCGTGAGTTGGATACAAAAAATGGGGCTGGAAAAATTTAAGCGTCATTTTTTATATCCAGAACTGGAAATAAGTGTAGAAGAGATCGCTCGGGAATGTAATTTGGAGCTTTCAGAGGTTGGGAAGATAAACAGCCTTATCAATGAATTTTCTATCTTGAGCGAGTTTTATAATCCCTCTGCTCTTAATCCCAAGCATGGGATCCACTACTCCAAGGTCGCTTCGGTGGAAAGTGGGTTAGAGGGCTTTGTCATAGGCTATTTCTCACCCTCTTTTGCTCGGGGGAGATATTCGATTGAGTATGGAAGGTTTGAGGAATTGAAAGGGAACGGGGTTTTCAGCCAGGCTGAGGGGAAGGAAATCAGACAGCTATTTGGGAAGCTAGAGCTAATCAACAGCCGCAAAGACACGGTAACTCGCATATTGCAAAATATTGTGGAAAAGCAATCGCTCTATTTCGAATCAGGTGATTTGAAAGCTCTTCTACCCTTCAGTCAAAAGGAGCTGGCTAAAAGGATCGGACTTGCTCCAAGTTCAATTAGCCGCGCCATCAGAGCGAAGAGCCTTGACACACCCTGGGGTGAAGAGAAAGCGCTTAAGGATTTCTTCCCTCGACCGAGAAGGTTTAAAAAGGAACTGGTCAAGCACCTCCTTGAAACTGAGGAGGGACTCTTTTCTGATGAAGCAATCAAGGCTAAACTTGAGCAGAAATTTGGCGTCTCTACTTCCCGTCGTTCAGTAGCAAGTCTGAGGAGGGAGTTAAGAATAGCGCCATCGTGGAAAAGGAGAAAACTTCAATTTGACAAAGGAAACTATGAATAAGAACACCGCTACAAAGATTGCATGGCAGAGCTGGAAAGCTAGCGTTGCAACAAAAGTCATTGACTGCTTACCTGGGAACCAAATATCTAAGGGTGTGCGTAGCCCTCATTTCTGGATAATTGTTGCTATAACGGCAGCCCTCACGCTTCTTTATTATGCGGGACACACCCCATTAGGCCGTTTCGGAGGTTTCCTGACCACGTCCTATCCTCATGACCTGCATCGGGCTTTATTCTTGTTTCCCATTATCTATGCCGCTGTGACATTCAGAATATGGGGAGCCTTGAGTGCTTCACTTGTTCTGTTGTGCATTGTGCTTCCACGTGCCTTTTCCCTCTCTCCTTACTCCGGCCCTCTAGCTAGGGCACTCATCGTTATACTCCTTCTGATCTTCGTCGGCTTACTGATTGCGATGCTAGCCGATCGAGTTGAAAAAGAAGAAAAGACTAGCGCCGAGCTAAACATAGCTCATCGAGAGCTTAGCGCTTATGTTCAGCGTCTAGAAGAAAATGAGCAGCAACTCATCCAAGCTGAAAAGCTGACTTCCTTGGGCCAGTTGGCTGCCTCCATTGCCCACGAGATCAATAATCCCCTGGCTGGTGTCCTAATCTACACTCAGTTGCTATCAAAGAAGGTGACTGGTGACACCTTCAAGAAAGAGGAAGCTTTAGGGTACCTTTCCAAGATGGAATCAGAGGTGAGCCGTTGCTCCAGGATAATCCGAAATCTCTTGGATTTTGCTCGGCAAACGGAGCCAATGTTGAGGCTGGTGGATATTAACCAGGTTTTGGAGCAAACCCTGTCCTTGGTAGGCCATCAAGCCCAAATTCAAAACATTGAGGTTATAAGAGAGCTTAGCTCCCTGCCTGAAGTTATGGCTGATTTCGATCAGCTTCAGCAGATATTCACTAACCTCACCCTTAATGCCATTCAGGCAATGCCTGACGGGGGCAGGCTGACCCTTCGCAGCTCGGTGATAGATAGTGAGGTCAGAGTTGATGTCCAGGATACTGGCTGTGGCATCCCCAAGGAGAGCCTGTCCAAGCTTTTTACCCCCTTCTTTACCACCAAGGAAAAGGGCAAAGGTGTGGGCTTAGGATTGGCTGTAGTCCATGGGATTATCGAGAGGCACAAAGGAAGGATCAAGGTGCAAAGTGAAGTAGGAAAGGGAACCACCTTCAGCGTCTACCTGGGAGTCTATAGGGATGAAAAAGGTTAAAATACTTGTCGTTGATGATGAGGCTATCGTTCGCGAATCACTACAGGACTGGCTCGCCGATGCTGGTTATCAGGTTTTCGCCGCTGAAAATGGCCCTAAAGCCTTAGAAATTATTGAGAAAGAGAGGCTGGGGATCGTCATCACCGATCTGGTGATGCCAGGGATGGATGGGATTGAGATGATGAAAAGAGCTAAAGAGATTCAGCCTGATATCGAGGTAATCATCATCACGGCTTATGCCAGCATCCCAACCGCCATCGCTGCCATGAGGGAAGGGGCTTACGATTACATTGAGAAGCCCTTTTGCCCTGAGAGGGCTGAATTATTAGTCAAGAAATTAGCCCAACACCAGGAACTGGTTGTGGAAAACCTTTCCCTGCGTCAAAGATTAGAGGACCGTTACCGTTTTGAGAATATCATCACTAAAAGCTCTAAGATGCAGCGGATGATCGAGCTGATAAAGGTGGTAGCCAAAAGCAACGCTACAGTATTGATCACAGGCGAGAGTGGTACAGGGAAGGAGCTGGTGGCACGTGCCATTCACTCTCAGAGCCATCGTCAGAGCAAGCCCTTCGTTGCCGTCAGTTGTGCTGCCTTGCCTGAAAGCCTCCTGGAAAGTGAGCTATTCGGCCATGAAAAGGGTTCCTTCACCGGAGCTTATGCCCGAAAGAAGGGGAAATTTGAGTTCGCCAATGGAGGGACACTATTTTTAGACGAGATCGGCGAGATGAGTGCCAATATCCAAGTTCACTTATTAAGGGTCTTGGAGGAGAAAGAATTCAGCCGCGTCGGTGGCAATGAACCAATTAGAGTTGATGTGAGGGTTGTTTCAGCGACTAACAGGGACTTAAGAAAGGCGATAGAGAAAGGGGAATTTCGCGAGGATCTTTATTATCGCCTTAATGTGGTCCCCATCGAATTGCCCCCTTTGAGGGAAAGGAAGGAGGACATCCCCCTATTAGCCCAGCATTTCTTGAACAAGTTTGCCCTGGAGAATAAAAAGGAGGTTAGTGAGCTCTCCCCGGAAGCAACAGAGTTTCTGCTGGGTTATGACTGGCCGGGAAACGTCCGTGAGCTGGAAAACGCTATCGAAAGGGCAGCCATCCTAGCCAAAGATAGTCTTATAACCATTGCTGACCTACCTCAAGAAAATATGTCATTAGCTCGTTCAACTATGCCAGGGAAAAACCTTAGAGAAGTGGAGAAAGAGCATATTCTGGATGTCCTGGGTGAAACTGGCGGAAATTATAGTGAGGCCGCTAGGCTCTTGGGAATTACCAGGATGACACTCTACAAAAAGGCGAGGGAGTATAGTTTTAGTGTAAAGAAAATAGACAGTGGTGGCTAGTTTCTTTACAAAGCGCAGAGACACAATAAATTCTTAGTCTCCTTGGACGACAAAAGCTACCCTAAATTTTCTGGGTAGCTTTTTATTTTGGCAAGAAAATTGCAGTTCAATAAAGTGGGGAATAGCTTAAAAAGGGAAAATTAAGGTGGCACAAAAATTGCAATACTAAAGTATGAAAGGAGATGAAAAAATGAACAAACAAGTAATCTCAACCAAGCAAGGAAAGGAGGTGAATGAAATGAAACCAGTATTAATCGTTGAGGATGAGGCCATCATGCGGGAGTCGCTCCGAGACTGGCTCAAGGATGAGGGCTATGAGGTAGAGACTGCTGAGGGAGGTGAGGAGGCACTGCAGAGAATTGGGGAGAAAGAGTTTGGTGTTGCCGTTCTTGATTTAAGGCTGCCGGGAAGGGATGGACTTGAGGTATTAAGAGAAGCAGTAGCGCAAAACCCAAAGCTTAAAGGAATCATCATTACCGCTTATCCCTCAGTGGAGACGGCAGTGGAGGCGATGAAAATAGGAGCAGTTGATTACATAGTGAAGCCCTTTACTCCCGATGCCCTGGAGAAATCAATTGAGGCAACTCTCGGACCCATTCAGGTGGAGATAAAGCCTAAGACTGCTGCTGAGAAGGAGCTGGCTAAGGTGAGGGCTGCGGGGTATGTTTTTATCCGGCTAAGCGACAACAACAGTCCGCAAGATTGCCTGGATGTACGATGGAAATTAGAGAACATGGAAGAAGTACTTCACATTGACGGTGTCATTGACATCAACGACTTCGATATGGTAGCTGTCGTGAGTGCACCCAGAACAGTCAGTGAAGTAGCTCATAAAATTGAGAAAATTCCAGGGATAGCCTTTGCCAAGCCCGCCCGAATCATGCTAGCGCCCGAGTTCTAAACAGAAAAAGGTTGGCTGAAAAATTGCGTCTCAATAGAAAAGAGGCAAAAATTAACAAACAAGTGACAAAACAAGAAATGAGGAAAGGAGGTGAGAAAAAGTGAAGCCAGTGTTAATTGTTGAGGATGAAGCCATCATGCGGGAGTCGCTCAGGGAATGGCTCAAGGATGAGGGCTACGAGGTAGAAACTGCTGAGGAAGGCGAGGAGGCACTGCAAAGGATTGAGAGGAAAGAATTTGGTGTTGCTGTTCTCGACCTAAGGCTGCCAGGAAAAGATGGACTTGAGGTGCTAAGGGAAGCCGTGAAGCAAAACCCAAAGCTCAAGGGAATCATCATCACTGCTTACCCCTCGGTAGAGACAGCAGTGGAGGCGATGAAAATTGGGGCAGTTGATTATATGGTTAAGCCGTTTGCCCCCGGTGCCCTGGAGAAGTCGATCCAAGAGATTCTTGGCCCTGTTCAGGTAGAGATAAAACCTGAGGAGGCCAAGGTTGAAGGCGCCGTGGTGGAAGTTGCAGCAGTTGAGGAGGTGATTGATGAGGCAACGGGGAAAGTATATCTGCCTCCTTGCCAGATAGCTTGTCCTATTGGAGAGCCTATTCAGCGCACTAATGCCATGATGGCATATCTTCCTTTGGACGCTGAGAAGGCTTACAACCGCATAATAGAGATAGGTGATGAAATTTATGACAAGAATCCACTATTCACAATATGCAGCTACATTTGTGGGCTCTGTGAGAAGGAATGCAATTACAAAGATGAGACTGGGCCGATAAGAAGAAAGATGCTCAAACGATTCCTCACTGACTATTATCTTCCATATCTGGAAACCAAACCCCCGCTTCCCTTCCCTACTAAGGAAAAGGTTGCAGTGATTGGCGGAGGCCCTGGGGGGTTGATGTGTGCTTACACCCTGGGCAAAAAGGGCTATCGGGTGACTATTCTGGAGAGGAACTCACAATTAGGAGGAGCGCTGAGATATATCCCTCAATATCGTCTTCCCACAGGTGTTATGGACGCCACTTTAAGTAATCTGGCGAGAATTGCCCATATTGATGTTGAATTCGGAGTAACAATGGGCAATGGAGGGAAAACGCTGGATGACCTTAAAAGTGAGGGTTACCAAGCTGTGTTCATTGCTTCTGGTGCTCCTTCTCCCAGACCCCTTACTATGGAGGGGAAGCTAGTAGAGGAAGCAGGCATGGGCGGAGTCGCCTTTGGTTTGCATCTTCTCTTCGAGCTGAACCAAAACAGGCTTAGTCAAGAGCTCCTTCGGCAACTCTTTCGGCAGAAGAGAGCGATAGTAATTGGCGGGGGCAACGTGGCATTTGACGTGGCAAGAAGTGTACGGCGGCTTGGTGGGCAAGTTTCCATTGTCTGCCTCGAAAATGAAGATAAATCTTCAAAGGATGGGATTCCGGCTGATGTGGAAGAGATAGAAGGCGCTACTGAAGAAGGAGTAGAAATGTACTACTCCCGAGGTGTAGAGAACATAATCGGAGAGGGTGGAAAATTCCAAAGAATAAAGTGCCCCCGCTGCACCTCGGTCTTTGATGAAAGCGGATTTAATCCTAAGTTTGACCACAGCGATGCGGTATACCTTGAAGGCGATATACTGCTGATCACCATAGGACAGAGCCCGGAACGAACATTCTTTTCCCGGGAAGGTCTGCTGAATGAGAGAGGCAGTCTTGGTATTGACCCTGTCACTCTCATGAGCAATGGCAAGGAAGGGATTTTTGTCGGCGGCGATATAAGGCGGATAGGTTTTGCCGCGGAGGCGATGAGAGACGGGATAATAGCAGCGGAGTCCATCGACCTCTACCTAAGGGGTGAGGACCTGAGGGCAAACAGGAAAAAGCGGTATGAAGAGGCCGCTATGCCAAAGCTTATAGAGTACAAGCCTCAGCCTGAGTTGAAATGGATACCGATGGAAGAGAGGATGAACTTTAGGCTATTTGAGAAAGGGTTCACCCTGGAAGAAGCGGTAAAAGAGGCCAAGAGGTGTCTGTGCTGTGGTCCGTGTAAGAGCTGTAAAGCATGTGTGGCATTGGGACTTCAGCCGGAGATAGCAGAAATTGAAGTCAACCAAGATCTGTGTAGTGGGTGTGGAATTTGCGTCGCCGTATGTAGCTACGGTGCCATTAAACTAGTGGAATCTAATAAAGGGATGGTACCAGTTATAGACGGCCTTAAGTGTAAGCGGTGTGGTGTATGTAGTGCTGCCTGCCCTAGTGAAGCCATTAGTAACTTTAGCACTAAGCAGATCATGGCTGAAATTGAGGGGGTTCTGGTGTAAAAACCAGAATTCTGCCAGAAGAGTTGGCTAA
>CAZQDF010000008.1:0-17815 GCA_964592065.1 uncultured Dehalococcoidales bacterium
CGCCAGGACCTCTAGTGCCAATGCTCCCACCAAGACGCTCTAAATGGCTCCACTGCCCCAGGAGTCTTGGCAGGAGATATTGGTGCTGGGCTAATTCAACTTGAAGCTGCCCTTCGCGGGTTCGAGCTTGCCTAGCAAATATGTCCAAAATGAGAGCAGTGCGGTCAATAACTTTAACCTCTAGCACTTCCTCAAGGTTTCTCTGCTGCCGTGGTGATAGCTCATCATCAAAAATCACTGTGTCATAGTAGGTTTGCTCCTTAAGGCTAACTAGTTCAGCAATCTTGCCTTTACCTATGTAATGAGTGGGCGAGGGCACATTTAGTTTTTGAACAAACATGCCTACTATGTCAGCACCAGCGGCCTTGGCTAAATAACGTAACTCCTGTAAGGAATCAGCGGCTGACAAATTATGGTTAGGAGCTTTACTCTCCACCCCTACCAAGAATGCTTGCTCTGCCCTAGTTTGCGTAGCGAAAAGTTTCCGCTTTATCTATCCCTCCTATACCAAGTTGATAGGCGGTCTATTCCTCGCTCCAAGCAGTCATCAGGAATGGTCAGGGAGAGCCTGATATAACCTTCCCCTTCCTTTCCATAACCAAGGCCTGGAATCACAGCAATCCTAGCTTCATCAAGTAATTTCTTGGTGAAATTTACTGAGGTATAGCCTGGGGGAACCTTAGCCCAAATGTAGAAAGTGGCTTTAGGTACTCTAGCCTTTAGCCCTATTTCATTAAGAACCTTCACCAATTTATCTCGGCGCTGTTGGAAAATAGCATTGTGCTCAGCGATGCAATCTTGAGAGCCACGCATAGCTTCGATAGCAGCATACTGAATTGCCTGAGGAATACCTGAATCCAGATTGGACTTAACCCTGAACAAGGCGTCTATCATTTCAGCATTGCCTACTGCCATGCCTATTCTCCATCCTGTCATGCGGTAGGTCTTAGATAAGGAGTGGAATTCCATCCCGATTTTCTTGGCTCCCGGCACTTGCATAAAGCTCGGTGGGCGATAATCCTCAAAAGCCACCTCTGTATAGGCAGCATCGTGGCAAATTGCTAAGTTATGCCGCTGGGCAAAATGGATTGCCTCCTCAAAGAAATCAAGCCCGGCTATGGCTCCAGTAGGGTTATTGGGATAATTTAGCCACATAAGCCTCGACTTCTTGGCTATTTCCTCAGGAACAGCTCCAAAATCAGGCAAGAAATCATTTTCCTCTCTCAAGGGCATGAAATAAGGCTCACCACCAGCTAATATAGTGCCCATGAAAAGTGGCGGGTATGCTGGGTCAGGTACCAAAGCTATATCTCCGGGGTCGATAAAGCACAGAGCTATGTGCCCAACCCCCTCCTTGGAACCAATGAGCGGCAGCACTTCTTTCTCTGGATTCAAGGTAACTCCAAAGCGCTTCTCGTACCATTGCGCGATAGTCTGACGAAGCTCCAGCAGGCCTGCAGTCTCAGGATAACGATGATTAGTAGAATCATGTGCTGCCTGGCATATATGCTCAATAATATGGGATGGTGTAGGTAAGTCAGGATCACCAGCAGCAAAGCTAATTACGTCCTCTCCCCTGGCTCGAAGCTCAGCTATTTTCTGGCTTATTCCAACAAAAAGATACGGTGGTAATCTATCAAGTCTTCTCGCTAATTGCATTGCTTTTCTCCTATAAATTTTTGTAAATGCTTATACGCTAGCATGTAGTTCCTTTCTCTGGGTCCATTTCTCGCCTTCCATGGGTACCAACAGGGCGTCGATGAGGTCGCCCACATTATTCACCCTGCCTGAAATTTCATAGTATCTATAGCGGTTCTCACCGCATAAATGGCAAAACCCAATAGCATGCTGAATATTTATACTATCATAAATGATGGGAAATCGAGGTGGAGGAATAGGTTTGTTTTCTAGCCCTAACGTTTGATAAGGCTTTAATATTATGGGAATGGCATCACTTTGTCCTCCACATGAGCAGCCATACTTCACTTGACTGGTCGATGAGTCGAAGTTCATTCCCTTTCCCTCGTTTCTTCTTGTATGGCAGGCACAAATATAAGGAATACCTGCCTTTTTCTCTCTTTCAAACCCGGCAGCACGGAAATAAGAGAGGCGCTTGACATGGCTTTTCCTCTGAACGCTCCCTGGAAGAGTATTGCCATGTACTGCTACCCTCGAGGCCATAGCACTGGCTTCAGGCACGTAAGCAGTAATCACAAATGACACCTCTGACCTCACATTAAGTGAGCCATTCTCCAGTGAAAATTTCTTCTACCGGACCGCTTAGCCATACCTCCCCTACCCTATCCCAGGATATAATTAAAGTTCCTCCTGGAAGTATTATGTCAACTACATCTCCAGTGTAATTAAGCAATTGAGCAGTCACAGCTACAGCGCAGGCGCCGCTACCACAGGCCAGAGTTTCTCCAACACCCCGTTCCCAGACCCTAGCTTCTATCTCCCTTTTGTTCAAAACTCTAGCTATCTCAAAATTCGCTCTTTGGGGAAACATAGGGTGTCTTTCCACATCAGGCCCTATCTCAGCTAGAGGGAAACTAACCACTGGCTCAGATAGAAAACTCACTGCATGAGGATTCCCCATAGACAAAGGTGATAAGGTCAATTTCCTTCCCTTCACCACTAAAGGATAATTCAATATTGGTTGAGATTGCGGAGTCTGTTTCAAGGACGAACGAGAAATCTCGCTGAGCTTGCTTTGCCTTCGGCCCGCAATCGCAATGGGGTTTGTAGCGGCAGGAAGCACAGGAATTCGCTCAGGTTGGAATTGGGGCACGCCCATACTTACCTTAACTTGGCTTGCTTTATCTCTTGACATATAGGCCTTGACTTGCCTCACTCCTGATAGTGTCTCTACTGCAAAGGAGGTTTTACTAATTATGCCCCTTTCAATAGAATATTTGGCTAAACATCTCAGCCCATTGCCACAGGCTTCAGCTTCAGAGCCATCAGGATTGAAGATACGCATCTTCAAATCAGCGACCTCGGAATTCTGCACCAGTATTAAGCCATCAGCTCCTATGCCAAAGTGACGTTGGCACATAGCTTGAGCCAGATTTGACCACTCTCTCTTTACCCTTCTGGCATCCACCAAGATGAAGTCATTACCTGTAGCCTGTAGTTTAGAGAATTTCATCATAAAAATTTTCGATTAAGCTCCTCGCTTTTGTGGTTGAATTATCAGCATCAAGCCAGTGGATTCTCCCATCATTGAGGCGAAACCAAGCATATTGATGACGAGCCAAGCGATGAGTTTCATACTTCATCTTATCAATAGCCACAGGCAAGGGCATCTCACCTCGAAGGAATTGGCTTATTTGCTTGTAGCCTATGCCTGACATAGAAGGCAATGAGAGACTATAGCCCCTTCCCAACAGCCTTTTTACCTCGTCAACGAGTCCTCTCTCTAGCATCTTATCAACACGGCAATCAATCCTGCTATACAGTTCGCTTCTTTCCATGGTCAAACCGATGATAAGGATAGGAAAACTTGGCGCTTCTTTGTGTCTCAATTGGGAGGGAAGTTTCCTCGTCACGTGGTAGATTTCCAAGGCTCTTATAATGCGGCGGATATTACCAGGGTGAATTTTGGCTGCCGCTGATGGGTCAATGCCTTGCAGTTCTTGATAAAGGATGTTACTACCTTCCTGCTCTCCTCTGGCTTCTAAATAGCTTCTTAGCTCCCGATTAGGTGGCACTGGTGGTATCTTCCATCCTTCTATCAATGACCAAATAGGAAGGCCGCTGCCACCTACCAATAATGGCAATTTGCCCTTGAGCTGAATAGACTTAATTGCTTCAGTAGCTAACCGGCAATGCAAAGCTAGGCTAAAGTCCTCATCAGGGTTGGCCACATCAATAAGGTAGTGAGGGACTAATGTCCTTTCAGCCAAAGTAGGCTTGTTTGTGCCAATATCCATATAGCGATAAACTTGCCGACTATCCGCACTTATTATCTCAGCCTCCAGATCTTGGGCTAAGCTCAGTGCGAGTCCACTTTTGCCCACTGCTGTAGGACCAACGATGGCAACGAGGCATTGCCTGAGATTGCTACGCTGAAGTTGTAATGACGATAAGCAGGTTTGCAATGACATTCTTCTTAAACAGGTTTCTCCTTAATTTCAGCAGTTTGGGTAACAATACTCAAGAACTCTTCGGCTTTGAGGCTAGCACCACCAACTAAAGCACCATCAATTTCTGGCTGGGAAATGTACTCAGCAATATTATTACTGGTAACACTGCCACCATACAGGATGCGTAAATTTTGAGCTATATCTTTATTCCATAGCTCAGCCAGAATGCTGCGGATAAGCTTGATAGTAGCTGCTGCTTGCTTACTACTAGCTGCCTTGCCTGTGCCAATAGCCCACACTGGTTCATAGGCAACCACCAGATTGGGGGTAGGCTTTATGCCATTCAAAGCTGTTGTCACCTGTTCTCTAACTACCTCCTCTGTTCTCCCAGTTTCATTTTCCTCAAGCCTTTCTCCAACACATAAGATGGGCTTAAGTCCCTGATTTAAAGCTGCCTTAACTTTTTTGTTAACCATCTCGCCAGTTTCACCAAAATACCACCGCCTCTCAGAATGCCCCAGTATAACAAATTCACACAGTTCTCTAAGCATTAGTGAAGATATCTCACCAGTGTAAGCTCCTTTAATCTCAAAATGCATATTCTGAGCACCTAGCTTAATAGATGAACCTTGGAGCATCATATTTATTGCAGCCAGCGACACAAATGGCAGGCAGAGCACTTTTTCTACTCCCTTTATCCTATCCAGCGTACCCAGCATGTCATAAACAAGCTCTTCAGCTTCAGTGACCGTAGTGTTCATTTTCCAATTACCAGCAACCAAAGGAACTCGCATAGACTAAAAACCTTAATCCCTAATATCTAAATACTAACCAACTCCTAAAGTCAAAACCTGCAAGGTTCCAGATTTGGGGTTTCTAATTAGCCCTATCCTGCAAAGCCTCCACCCCAGGCAAGACAGCTCCCTCGAAAAACCTTAAGCTGGCGCCGCCTCCAGTAGAGACATGAGTCATCTTATCAGTTAATCCCATCTCTTGAACTACCTCGGCGCTAGAGCCACCTCCAATAACAGTAGTGGCGTCGAGGGTGGATATGAAACCAGCTAGTGACCTGGTTCCTCGAGAAAACTCAGGTATTTCACATACTCCCATAGGTCCATTCCATATAATGGTACGGCATCTCCTCAGCTCATTACAGAAAAGCTCGATGGTCTGAGGTCCAATATCAACAATACAGCTATTTGGTGGTATGTTAGTTATAGGTGCTATCTTCGTTAAAGCTCCAGCTTCAATTCCTCCTTCGACTACAACTACGTCAGTGGGTAACAAGAGTGGGACATTCCACTCCGCCGCTTCTTGTAATAACAGTTGGGACAAGCTCAATTTGCCTTCCTCAACCGAGGAATGCCCTACCCCGTATCCTTGTGCCTTTAGGAAGGTAGCCGCCATACTACCACCAACAAGCAAAAGGTCAATTCTTTTCAGCATGTTTTGTAATAGCCCCATTTTGTCACTCACCTTAGCACCACCTATCACGCAAGCGAAGGGATGCCCCGGATCATGTAAGAGATTGCCCATAATCTCCAATTCTTTCTCCATTAACAAGCCAGCTACTGCTGGCAGGTACTTAGTCACCCCCACAGTAGAAGCATGGGTGCGGTGGGCAGTGCCGAAGGCATCATTAACATAAACATCAGCCAGCTTCGCTAACTCCCTGGCAAAATGAGGATCATTTGCTTCTTCTTCAGGGTGAAAGCGTACATTTTCCAAAAACAGAATATCTTTCTCTTTAAGCATTTCTACTTTGTTTCTTATTTCTTTGCCTACACAGTCAGGCATTATGCCGACAGGCAAGCCTATAAGCTGCGACAAATGCCGTGCTATTGGCGCCATTCGTAATTGTTCAACTATTTTGCCTTTGGGGCGTCCAAAATGAGAGCAGAGGATTATCTTGGCTTTGTGGTCAACAAGATATTGAATAGTAGGCAATGAAGCTCGGATGCGGCTATCATCGCTAATAACACCAGCATTTATATTTAAAGGAACATTGAAATCAACTCTGACTAGGACCTTTTTCCCTTCGACCTCTATGTCTCTAACGGTCTTTTTCAGCATTTCCCCTAATAGTCACGCTCCAGCAAAAAGCTTGCTGCTTCCCTCAAAGAAGCTTGTCTGGAAGGACCAAGCTGGGTGGCATCAAGCTGAGCTAAGGCCCGATGATAATATTGCTCGGCCAAATTCCTAGCATAATCTCTAGCGCCAAGTTGTTCGAGGATTCCCACTACTTCGGTTATCTCCTCATGCTGGATATGTTTTTGGGAATAAAGCTTCTTGAGCCTTTCCTTATGTTCACCTCTGCTATTCTCCAATCCATAGACTACTGGCAAGGTTTTCTTTCTCTGTGAGATATCATCCCCTACCGGCTTCCCTACGTTTTCCTTCTTACCCCAAATTCCCAATACGTCATCACGAATTTGGTAAGCCATGCCTAGTTCTTCACCAAAGCGATAAAGAGAGTTCACTAATTCTTTATCCTCCGTACCCAAGTATGCTCCCAGGTAGCTTGATGTTGCCATCAGTGCCGCTGTTTTTCCCCTTATCATACCAAGGTAACCATTAATAGTGACATCGAGGTGGCTCTCGAAATCGATATCCCAATATTGCCCCCCACAGAGCTCTGCACAAGCTTTAGTTAGTATATTAATGGAATGTATCACTTTCTCATCTGCTATCCCATTTTTCCGCAGTCTAAGCAAGGCTAGATAAGCTAGAGTAAATGTAGCATCGCCAGCATTAATAGCTTGCGACTGCCCCCACAGCTTCCATACAGTTGGCTGCTGATGACGCTCACAGCTATCATCCTCAATATCATCGTGGATTAAGGAGAAGTTATGAATAAGCTCTAGGGCAGCAGCAGCCGGCAGCACTTTGGATGCGTCTCCCCCCACTGCTTGACAACTAAGGAGGCAGAGCGTAGAACGAACAAATTTTCCTGATTCCCTGTGGCGAGGATGACCCTGCTCATCTTGCCAGCCCATATGGTATCGTAACATACTAGCAAGGGCTGAAGGATTATCATTAACGATCTCTTTTAACTCAGCTTGTACTGCCTCCCTGTGAGATATGAAGGATTCAGGCAAAGTGTAGTTTACGCTAGAA
Organism: uncultured Dehalococcoidales bacterium; assembly: GCA_964592065.1. GTDB lineage: Bacteria > Chloroflexota > Dehalococcoidia > GIF9 > AB-539-J10 > JAFGBN01. The sequence goes on from CAZQDF010000008.1 coordinate 7,206, forward strand.
TGACCTGACATAGTCTTGGCTCGACCTCAAAAGGAATGCGGGAGGCAAGCAAATTTAGGGACTCTTCTTAATTTCCTCAATGTCTTTCTCAACCTCTTTCAATTCCTCTTCCAAATCATTTTTATATTCCTGAAGCATATCCAGATACTCTTCCTTGCTGGGGAAAGGCTTTAATCCATGTGAGTAAAAACCAAAGGGAGGAAAACCAAAATAAAACCTCCACGACCTTCTGCGCCACATCTCTGCTCACCTCCTTTCCCTCGCCAGATAAAGGGTTGGGTGGACGAGGGTCACCTTTATCCAAAATTGGGCATCACTTTAGTATGCCAGGACAACGCAGGTATTTAATTCGACGTGGGATACATTTTATCAGTAATTAATAGATATTGCTCTTATTTCAACTCTATTTTTCTCTATTTTTATGCAACATACCACTGTCATGCCCATCGAAAAGGTGATACCACATTTTCGGGGTAGTCCGCACTGCACATATTTTCGTCTCTGGGGTTTTGGCCACAGGGTCAACTACAAGACTAAAGGGGGCATCCATGCTTTCGATAAAATGAAAGCCCATAGTGATTACACCCGGTAGAGAAATATCTGTCACCTTGGCTTCAGCTTTTATCTCCTCCCCATCGGGAAATCACCCTCACCAATTTCCCAAAATCCGGAACAGTTCGGCTCAGCGATAATTTCCGAGGGGGCATATTAAAGAGAGTCTTGCATAAAGCTTGATGGCCACCAGCAGCAGAGTAGTAATTGATATCCTCAGTGTAGGTACTGCCAGAGTTTCATAGTACGATGCACCGTAGCTTATTATAGGAGAGGGATGTCGCAATTACGAGATATAGCTCTATCGGCAGTATGACCGCAGTAGAGCAGGCGCTTTACAGGCCTCACTAGTGCATCTACCACCGAGTCAAAGGCCTACCCAATTCTGGAGGAGGCCCAGGGCAATTTCCTTTCAAGTGTTTTGTCCCGACTCAAGGTCATACATAGGACACGGCAAATTCCGCATCCATTGCACTTATCCGTGTCAATGCAAATATTCCTGTTCTTGTCCCTGGCTACAACAGTAAGGGCACTGGCAGGGCAGGCTGTCAGGCAAAAAGGTGCAGGACAATATTGGGGGCATATTGACTTTAGCATTTCTCCTCCTTTTTTATTTTACCTTGGAAAATCTGGCGCTTTTTCAGAGAAACTGATTTAGCCTAGAATTTTCTCCACTTTTTCCATATCCGATTCCATTATATAGGGGATGCCAGAAACATCGGATGCTTCCGGTGTCAAGGCAACAAGATCATCTCTATCTATAAAATCGAGGGCAAATTTGCGCTCTCCAGCCATAAGTTGTCTCAATCCTGTGGCGAGCCGGTCATAATAGGTATAAACACCTATTGCTGCTGGTGGAATCTTTTCAAAATCCTCCCCATATTTTTCCTTAAGCTCAGCGGCTGCAATAAAGGTGCGGAATAGGGCTTCCTGATATTTCTTGCCTTTCCCATAGGTCTCCTCTAGAAGCTGCCCCTGTGTCTTTCCCACCATAGCTGCTGTGAGCGTTGACCTTCCCATGCATACTGCCTTTATATAAGGAGCCCCTAACGCTAAAGCTTTGAAGATATGGTCCTCAAGGGCAACTCCGCCGGCTATAGCACAGCTAGGAACAAAAGCTCCTTTCTCATCGAGCCTTTTAAGGAATTTATAAAGAAGGCTTTCCAGATAAACAGTGGGGATTCCCCATTCGTTCATCATTCTCCAGGGGCTCATTCCTGTTCCACCACCAGCGCCATCTACGGTAAGAAGGTCAATCTTAGCTTCAGAGGCAAATTTTACCGCCAGAGCTAAGTCCGCTGGCCTATATGCTCCCGTCTTCAAAGTAACGTATTTAGCTCCTACTTCCCTGAATCTTTCTACTTGCCTTAAGAATGCCTCTTCGTCCACCATCCCCAGGCGGGAGTGGCGCTCAAATTCCCTTATTCCCCCAGCTTTATAGGACTCTTGGACTGTAGGACTTTCGGGGTCAGGAATAACGATGTATCCCCTCTGCTTAAGCTCAAGTGCTCTTTCTAGGGTTGGCAGTTTGACCTCTCCACCAATACACTTGGCACCTTGTCCCCATTTTATTTCGACACCTTCAACCCCGAGTTTCTCCACGGCATATTCAGGGACACCGAGGCGAGCATCCTCTACATTTGCCTGAACGAGCATCATTCCAAAGCCTTCATACCAGTCCTGGTATACCTTTACTCTTCTTGCGAGCTCAGGCGACTTTACCACTTTTCCATTTTTAAACTCAGCATCGTGGTCCATACCACAAACATTCTCTCCACAGACCAACACGGCTCCGCATATGGCGATGGCAATAGCGGCACCTTCCCAGTTCACCCTGGCTATCTCAGTTGAACCTAAAGCGCCGGTGAAGAAGGGCAACTTCATCTTTATCCTATTATCACTGGCTCCTATCTCGGTAGAAACATCGACAGCAGAAAAAAGAGCCTTATCCGAGTCTGCTTCAATGCCAGCTGCTCCAACACAGCTTCCCTGGATATTAAAGTGGGAGAAATCGACAGGATAATCCTTTTCCGCCCCAGCCAGAACTTTCCCAAAGGGTTGTGGATAAATCATCTCCTTTCCCCTGAGAGCAGACCTTCCCACCTCGCAATATCCAGGACAGCCATCCACACAGGTCACGCATAGTCCCGATGCGGGTGAGGGTGCTACCCTGGTTGTAGTTATGGTTGCTGCACTTGCATTTGGCTTGCTTAAAGACATTATTAACCTCCTTATGTTCTTATGGGGATTCCCTTTCCCTTAAGGTATTCCTTCGCCTCCATTATGGCTATTTCGCCAAAATGGAAAATAGACGCGGCCAGGACTGCCGAAGCTTTTCCAATGGTTACTGCTTCGTAAAGATGCTCAAGTTTACCTGCTCCTCCAGAAGCAGTAACAGGAATGCTAACGGCTTCAGCTACAGCTCTGGTCATTTCTAAATCGTAGCCCTCCTTTGTGCCATCAGCATCCTTACTGGTAAGCAAAATCTCCCCAGCGCCCAGCTCCTCCACCCTCTTTGCCCAATCGACAATACCTATCCCGGTAGCTTCGCTACCGCTTTTGACCACTACCTCTAGTCGGGGAAGACGACTTTCAGCGGGGTTCTTTCGCCCATCAATGGCGACAACGAGTTTCTCCTTCCCAAACTCCCGTGAAGCTTCCTTTACAAGCTCAGGGTTCCTCACAGCAGCGGTATTTATTGAGACCTTATCCACGCCAAGAGCAAACAGAGCTTTCATATCTTCCACATTTCTAATTCCGCCCCCTACAGCAAAAGGGATGGTAACCTTTTCCGTTACCTTCTTAACCCATTCCAGCCTTGTTCCTCTGCTCTCCACGGTAGCGGAAATGTCGAGAAAAACAAGCTCATCAGCGCCCTCGCGGCAGTAAGCCTCTGCCGCCTCCATCGGGTCTCGGGCATCTCTCAGGTTTACAAAGTTTATTCCCTTGACCACTCTCCCCTCCTTCACATCCAGGCAAGGTATGATTCTTACTGTTTCCATTTTGCAACTCCCAGAATCTGGTCAGAGCTTGGTACCTTATGATGGTACTCCTGCCCGAATCGTTTCAATCCGCCATTCTACCCTATTGAGGCCCTGGAAGCAATATGAATTACGGAAATACTTGCCAGCCACCTGATGCAGTATAATTTGCCGTAAGTGAAAAGGTGAAGTTGCATACCATCGGGATTGGAATAGCTCAGATCGACTTGCTGCGAGCAGCTTGGTTTCAGGTTTGAGTCCTGCCCCGAGGAGCACCTCCCTAATAATAGAAACGGTTTCCCCTCTGGAGGGCGTGTGTCAACTATTGAAGTAACGGTGAACCTCCCCTTCTTCCTCCGACTGGAGGGTCCCTTCACTGTGCGATATGAAGAGATATGTCGAGAAGCACAGTTACCGGAGCTGGTAGGGCAGGATATTAAAGTCACATTTTCACGAAGACCTGTCGGCAGCATCGACAGGTCAGACGGGCCTGTGAAAGTGAAAGAGCGAACAACCGTTGCCATTAAGGTACAGACGCCGACGCAACTTTCAGATGACTCTCCGAGCACTTTTGCCATCCGGAATTGCTTGGAGATACTCAACCATGTAATCTTGTCGTATTATTCTACGACTGGCGAAATCAGCAACGCTGGGTTTATCACTCCGCTTGGAACCTCAGATATGCAGCTGTTTGCTGAGATAAGGGTGGATGGAAAGGATATTCGAGACAGATGGCCCTCGCAAAGCATTAACACTTGTCCGCTTCAACGAGACCAAATCACGAAATTCACAGCCTTCCTCACTGGGAAAGAAAAATGGCTACTTGTGAGACTGTTTCTGACAAACGCTATCTTGTCGCTGGAGCAAGGGCAATGTTCACTGGCTGTCCTTCAGGCAGCTACAGCAGTTGAATTGCGGACGACTCAGTATGTCACTTCAAAGCTTAAGACGGCTGGATGGAATAGCGGGAAAATCAGAGGCTACGAAGATAAGACCCTCGGGCAAAAATTGCGGCGGTATGCCCAACCAGACCTACGTTCATTAGAGACACATTTCGGAGGCAACACCAACTTTTCTAGCCTACACCATCAGCTAAAGTGTTGGTTCACGCGACTCCGCAACAATGTCACACACCGCGGCCACCTAGCCTCTCACCAAGAGGCCAAGCGAGCAGTAAAGATGGCTCGTGAGTTCCTAAAGATTGTCAACTAGTCTATAACAGAACTCGGCATGTGCCCTTTTATCAGTGTAGTTTGGCCTGACCATAATCGTGAAAGTTAAAAAGTTCGGATTTTCCCCTCACGCGGGGAACGTTTGTGATTTCTAAGCGATAAGTCCAAGAAGTTTTCCGAGCTGCTATAAGCTCCTCCTTCAAGGAGTGCTTATCTACGGCTGATATAGTATAATCGGCTATTACAGGAAAGCGGAAATGCATAGCATCAGAATCGGAATGGCTCAGATTAACTCCACCGTGGGTGATTTGAGTGGCAATACCAAGAAAATAATACAATCCATTGATGAGGCAAAGGTGCTCGGAGTTGACTTATTAACTTTCCCCGAATTAGCCATAACTGGCTACCCCCCTGAGGATTTGTTGCTCAAGCCGCAGTTTATTGAGCAAAACAAGGAAAGCCTTAAGGAAATAGTCAAGCACTCCGCAAATATCGCGGTGGTGGCGGGCTTCGTCGATAGCAACAGCGATATATACAATGCTGCCGCGGTGGTGTACAACAATAAATTGGTGGGTATTTACCACAAAGTTTATTTGCCTAACTATGGCGTATTTGATGAAAATAGATATTTTCAAGCGGGAACTCAATGCCCTGTGTTTATCATTTATGGCATCGGCATAGGCGTAACTATCTGTGAAGATATGTGGTATGAAACCGGGCCAGCCACGGTTCAAGCTTATGCTGGAGCCAGACTACTGGTTAATATAAGCGCTTCGCCATACCATGCTGGGAAAGGAAAGTTTAGAGAGAGGATGCTTGCTACTAGAGCAGCCGATTATGTAGCCATTGTAGCCCACAATAATTTGGTTGGGGGGCAAGATGAGCTGGTATTTGACGGCAACAGTCTGATTATCAACGAGAAAGGAGAGCTTATTGCTCGAGGAAAACAGTTTGAGGAAGAGCTCCTAGTAGTTGATTTAGATATGGAATCGGTATTTCGCTCCCAGCTACACGATCCTCGACGGAGGAAAGAAACGCCATGGGTAAAAAAGGAGCTAGAGCAGGCTACCAGGATAGAAGCATCAGGTGAATATGTCACAACTGCCAAGCCTCCTTTACCATTGAGACAAGTGCAAAGACTTGATGAACTTGCAGAGATTTACCAAGCCCTCGTCCTCGGCACCAGAGATTATGTGCACAAGAATGGTTTTGAGAAGGTGGTTATTGGCTTATCAGGTGGAGTTGATTCATCTCTGGTAGCCGCTATAGCGGTGGATGCTCTGGGAGCTGACAATGTTGTAGGTGTTTCCATGCCTTCTCGTTACTCCTCGCCTGGTAGCAAATCAGATGCAGAAGCACTAGCAAGGAATCTAGGGATAGAGCTAAAGGTAATACCTATTGAGAAGGCATTTAGTTCATATCTGGAAACGCTGGCAGAGCCTTTCAAAGATGTTCAGCCTGATGTAACCGAGGAGAACATTCAGGCGCGCATCAGGGGCAATATTCTCTTTGCCTTATCTAACAAGTTTGGCTGGTTGGTGCTTGCTTGCAGCAACAAAAGTGAGACAGCTACAGGCTATACTACTCTCTATGGAGATATGGCTGGAGGATTCATTCCTCTCAAGGATGTGCCTAAAACGACAATTTTTGAATTAGCTAAATACAAGAATCGCCAGGCAGGAAAGAAGGTGATACCATCCAGTGTCTTAACCAAAGCGCCATCAGCCGAGCTTAGGCATGACCAAAGAGACACAGATACTCTGCCACCCTATGAATCATTGGACCCCATCTTGAAAGCATACGTGGAAGATGATATGACAATTGACCAAATTGTAGCCATGGGTTTTGCCCCTGAAGTAGTCATGAAAGCGGCTCGCCTGGTGGACAGGAATGAATACAAGCGCCGCCAGGCTGCCCCGGGTATAAAGATAACCCCCAGGGACTTTGGCAGAGATAGGAGACTGCCTATAACTAACCGATTTAGAGAATAAATCAGTCGAAAAGAAGGCGAAGTAGTGTGAGAAAAATAGGTGGTATCTTACTGGGAATCGGTCTGGGCATTTTGGTGGTCTGGGGGTTTTATTGGTTCTTCAGCCTAGCTTTCCCTTCATTGCCCTTGGCCGTTAAGATTGCCATTGCTGCTGTAGCCATAGGGCTTATTATTCTCCTGACATCACTGGGGCGGGAGAGATACCAAGCATTAAAGAAAGAGAAGGAGAAATTTAAGGAGGTAGAGAAATGATTGTGGTTACAACAGAACAGATAGAGGGCAAAAGGATAACCGAGAACCTGGGCTTGGTCAAGGGAAGCACCATCAGGGCCAGGCATGTGGGGCGTGATGTTATGGCTGGTCTACGAAACATCGTCGGCGGCGAAGTTAAGGAGTACACTGTAATGCTGGCGCAGGCTCGGGAGGAAGCGCTGCAGAGGATGATTGAGCAAGCTGAGAATATGGGAGCCAACGCTGTAGTAGGTACTAGGTTTGTAACCTCGATGGTAATGTCGGGAGCTGCAGAGATGGTAGCTTATGGAACAGCAGTAAAGGTTATGTAAATGGTATCTCTAGGGAGGTACTCGATACCCTAGAGGAAACCTCTGCTGAGCAGTAGTTTCGTCATGGACTGATGAAGATGAATGGCAAGAAAAAGATTGGGGTTCTCGCTTTGCAAGGTGCTTTCGCCGAGCATATGGCTAGTTTAGAAAAATTAGGGGCAGAAGCATTGCCGGTACGTTTGCCTCGAGACCTGGAAAGCTTAGATGGACTCATCATCCCTGGTGGGGAATCCACCACCATTGCGCAATTGATGTTGTCCTACGGTTTTACGAAAGCGTTGAGGAAACTGGGCCAGGATGCTTTCCCCATGTTTGGAACTTGTGCTGGTATGATTTTGCTGGCAAAAAGTGCCCTCGATTTAGATGCAGAGACCATCGGAGCTATGGATATAAAAGTAAAGCGCAATGCTTTTGGCAGACAGGGCGATAGTTTTGAGACATTCTTATCGGTGCCGGCCTTGGGCAAAGTTCCCTTCCCTGCTGTGTTCATTAGAGCGCCTGTTATTGTGGAGACTGAACCTGGAGTAGCAATCCTGGCTAGTCTTCCTGACGGCACTCCTGTAGCCGCTAGGCAAAAAAACTTGCTGGTTTCAGCTTTCCACCCTGAGCTGAATTCGGACTTGAGGTTCCATGCCTATTTCCTGGGTATCGTCTCGCAAGGACAGGTTCCCTAAAAATTCGAAGAAATTTTACGGTAAAAGGAGCTCGTAACCTATAAAAGAGTTGACTGGAATGAACAAGCCTTATCATGATGGCAAGATAAATAGATGCCTGCTCCTCATTTGAGATGATGAATACTTCCATTACTTGCCCGGATTACCAGCACCTCTCTAGTTGATTTTGGCTTTAATCTGTGGTTTGATGGCATCAAAAATATTTTAGGGAGAAGCATACTGAATGAATATTAAAGAGCGAGCCGAAGCTAAGGAATATGTCCTCAAGCTAGCCAAGGAACAGGATGTCAAATTTATAAGAATGTGGTTTACCGATATCTTGGGTTTTCTTAAAAGCTTTGCTATCACATTTGAGGAATTGGAGACAACTCTAGAATCAGGAAGCGGGTTTGATGGCTCATCCATTCAGGGCTTTGCCCGCATTGATGAGAGCGATATGGTAGCTTTACCTGACCCAACCACCTTTCAAATCCTCCCTTGGCGTCCAAGGGAACACCAAGGTGTAGCTAGGATGTTTTGCGATATTTACTGGCCAGGGGGACAACCCTTTGAGGGCGACCCTAGATATGTGCTGAAAGAAAACCTGAAGAGAGCTGCTGGTATGGGCTATACTTTCTACACTGGTCCTGAACTGGAGTATTTCTACTTCCAAAATTCAGAGACTTGTCAATTCTTGGACCAGGGAGGTTACTTCGATTTAACTCCTCCTGATATAGCTACTGACTTGAGGCGAGAAACAATTCTTATGTTAGAAGAGATGGGTATTGGCGTAGAGTACAGTCATCACGAAGTTGCTCCCAGCCAGCACGAGATAGACTTACGTTATACTGATGCTCTAACTATGGCTGATAATGTGATGACCTATAAGTTGGCAGTCAAGCAAGTAGCTCAAAATCATGGTGTTTATGCTACCTTCATGCCCAAGCCTGTGTTTGGGGTAAATGGCAGTGGGATGCACGTCCATATGTCATTGTTTAAAGGCGATAGAAATGCCTTCTTTGATGAGAAGGACCCTCACCATCTATCCGAGATAGCTAGACATTTTGTTGCTGGCTTGTTAAGGCATGCACCTGAAATTACCTCTGTCACCAACCAGTGGGTAAATTCTTATAAGCGCCTTCTTCCCGGCTATGAAGCACCGGTATATATTACCTGGGCCAGGAGAAACAGAGCTGATTTAATCAGGATACCAGAATATCAGCCAGGAAAAGAGAGCGCTACCAGAATTGAATTCAGATCTCCTGATCCTGCCTGCAACCCCTATTTGGCTTTCAGCGTTATGCTCGCTGCTGGATTAGAGGGAATTGAGAAGGAACATGACCCACCACCACCCGTAGAGAAAAATGTTTTTGAAATGACTGAGCAAGAGCGCCAAGAAAAGGGGATAGATACACTTCCCGGTAGCCTAGATGAAGCTATAAAACTCACTGAGAATAGCGAACTGGTGAGGAAAGCTTTAGGAGAGCATGTATTCAATACATTCATTCACAATAGGAAAGTAGATTGGGACCGCTATCGCTGCCAAGTGACTGACTATGAACTCAAGCAGTACTTACCTGTCTTATAGCTTGATACTATGTCATCTGCGGCAGCTAATTTGCCTAAAGCATCCTAAAGAACCAAAGGGAGACTTGGTGACCTCTATCGGTGTTGATATTATAGAGATAGAGCGTATTGAATCAGCAGCCAGGCAATGGGGGAAGCGGTTTTTAGACCGAGTCTATACAGAAGCCGAGCTCAAAATTTGCCAGGATAGATTTTCATCCTTAGCTGCTCGATTTGCCGCCAAGGAAGCAGTAATGAAAGTCTTAGGCACTGGGGCCAAAGGCATTAGCTGGCGAGGAATCGAAATCATGGCTGATGTTCGTGGTAAGCCTTTAGTCAAACTTTATGGTCAAGCCAAGAGTAGAGCTGAAGAGCTAAACTTAAGTGAATTTTCCGTCAGCCTTTCCGATACTAAGCAATATGCCATTGCTGTAGCAATAGGCACATAAGTTTCAGGCACCACACATCTTTACTAGCCTTGGCTACATGTTATAATAAGACCTAAATTAGAAGGCATCGATTAGGAAAGAACGGACTTAGTATGAGCAGTGCAGAAGGTAAAATAGAAGTTAGACCCATAAATCTTAAAGACACTGACGCTATCCTTTCCATTGATAAGGAAATAAGAGCAGCAGGAAAAGCCATTACTTACGCAAATTTGACTACTGAATATATCTTATCCGCTGGCAGGAAAGTAAGTTATCAGGAGAGTCCAACTAGCTATCTAAGTTCGATTACCGGAAACGTAGCAGCACTACTTGACTTTAGCTTTGTAGCTGAAGTTGATGGTCAGGTTCGTGGCTTTATCTTGGGCCAGGTGGCACGTCTGCGTGAAGCTGCTACCGAACTAGGCGTAATTCAAATGATAGGGGTTCACCCCGATTATCAGCGGAAAGGTATTGGCGCTAAACTTGTCAATGCACTAGCTGACAAATATCGCTCCAGAGGTATTAAAATAATGCGCATAGGAATAGACCACCGAGATAAGAGCTTGCTTAGTTTGGTTGAGCATATGGGCTTCGGCGTTGGTCGACTTATAGTTTATGCCAAGATCTTGTAAGGTGGGACTCCCACTTCTCTCTAAATCCTCTTTAGTTCTTAAAACATTCCCATGTCAGCCTTTCCCATGCTAA
>CAZQDF010000009.1:0-16955 GCA_964592065.1 uncultured Dehalococcoidales bacterium
GAAATAGCAGGAAGTCTCTCATTGTAGATGGTACTAATATTGGGGGCACCCCATGTGCAATAAACATTCATAATGCAGCTATTATAGCGCCCTTTCATAATCCATGTATGTGTCTCTCATCTATCTGAACGAGAGCATGGGGGCAAAGAGCGAGACAGCGAAGAGACTGGTGGGAAAGCTCCTGCTTCTGAACACCTATGCCCAGGAGCTGGGCATCAATCTAGATACGGAGGAAGGAAGGTTCAAGTCGTTCTTGCCCTTCCTTCTATATAATCACTTGTTATACATGCAGTTTCTGGGGTATTGCTTCTATTTCATCCCAGTCCTCCCCTCCCAGTTTACTCACTAAATTCAGGAACCTATCAATATCCAGCGCCTCAGGAGTAATGACACCCTTCATGTTAACCTCACCACGGCTTATCATGAGGGTGCCAGTAGCTGCGGGACCAGCAGTCATCGTACTCATTGAACCGCTACCAGCTATCTCCGGGGGAATACTGTAGCTACATTTTGATTTCTTACCAGCCTTAGTCCCTTTGACTTCTACTAACATACCAGCCCAAGGCGGTCCCATATCCTTATCTCTTAAGTATAAATTCTGGACTCTTAATGCCACCTCCACAGGTGCAGCAGACAATCCGGGGTGAATCGCTATCATTTCCTCTTGCCCAAATCCCAACTCAATCATTTTGAGCTGGTCCTCCGAAAGCCATTGCGGTGTAATCGTGCCTTTGTTAACTACTGTCTTCACACCAGGAACAAAGGGAGGTATTGTTATTGGTTCCGGATGTCCCAAATAGAAAACCTCAGCGCTTCCGTTTGGAAATTCAACAATTTCCTTCCCCGTCCCTGCCTGCACATTAACCAATTTACCATCTAGGAACTGAGGAATATTGCCTCTCATCATGTGCCATCCATGAAATCCTGCTCCGGCTCCTCCTCCAGCACTAGCATAATTAACACACCACAAAATACGAATTTCCTCTGTGTGGTCCAACTTTTTTGCCCCACGGATAGCCAGAATATTAACGATCCCTGGACTTGAACCCATGCCGATTAGGGCAGTAATACCAGCTTCCTTGGCAGCAGAGTCAAGTTTCAACATTTGTATGGTAGGGTCGTAGTCATCACATATATCTACATAGTCAACCCTAGTCTCTATTGCTGCGTTAAGCACTGTGGTTCCATGGCGATAGAAAGGGCCGACTGTGTTAACCACGATGTCAGCCTCTTTTAGTAACCTTATTAGTGCGTTATGGTCATATAAATCAACCACTCTTGCTTCAGCTTTGGCCCCTACCTGCTGGGCAACTCGCTCAATCCTTTTCTCACTTCTATCAGCAGCTATGACCTTCTCAAAATCGGCTTCCTTTGCTAGAATATCAACTACTGCTCCTCCTTCATCTCCGCCCCCACCTAACACAACTACCTTCATTGTTCACCTCCTTCCTTCTTTGCGAGGCCGTTAAGTTATCAAAGCCCCCGATTTTTGCTCTTTTGGAGCCTCTTTTTCTTTGCCCCTCCTTAGCTACTATCATAAACCTCCCTCCTGCCCTTTAACTATTCCACATGTAGTCCTTCAATGTTGTGGAAGATTATTTTGTATCGGGGTTATATTCAATACAATTTATATTTCTCTCTTCTTCAATTCAGTCATGAACTTACCAAAATCATCAATACACCCCTCAGGGGCATACACTCCTTTCACCTTAATATCACTATGCGCTAACATATGGGCCCCTATTGCTGCGGGAGCGGCTGTCGCATTGGCCATGCTGGCAGTAGCCCCACCGTAGACAATCTCCTTGCTCTGCCCATCTTTCTCACCTTTTATCTCTATCCTTATCGCTGATACAGGCTCTCCTAAACACTCATCAGGGACAAACTCATTCTCCAATGACAGCATAACCTCCACAGGTATGATTGGATGACCCTGCACCTCAATAGGCTCTTCTCTTGATAAACCCAAAGCTACTGCTTGTCTCACGCGCTCCATACGAAAGTGCGGCAGAAACCCTCCTCGATTAGTACACCTCTTCAAGCCCTTTATGTAGCGAGGAAGGGTTACCGATTCTGGATGCCCGAAATACACTGTTTCAGCTCTGCCAACTGGAGGGTCAAAATCAACCCAGGTTGTACCGGAAAGAGGAGGTACGCTCACCATCTCACCGTTCAAGAACTGGGGGCCTGCTGTTTGGACACCATGATAGGCATGGCGGCATACAGCGGCTGGCAGGATTCTAGAACTATTAGTAGATCGGAGATTGGTTACCCAGTAGATATTAATCTCATCTACCTTGTCTAACTTGCTAGCTCCATGCTTAGCTAACAAGTTATCACTCCCAGGGCCAGAACCAAGACCCACAATGGCCGTAATTCCAGCTGCTCTAGCCTCATCATGTAGGTCGAGTTTTTGTAAAGTAGACTCACTATCATCATCAATATCTATATAATTGTTTTTGGCCTCTATGGCTGCTTTGAGCACTCTAGCTTCCCACCGATAGAAGGGGCCTACGTAATTCATAACTAAATCCGCGTTTTTCATCGCCTCGACCAAGTTTTGGTGATCGAGTATGTCCACCTGTAACGTTGATACTATATTACTAGCCAAACTTGCTGCTATTGCTTTAGCACGTTCCTCGCGAACATCTGCTAGGGTTACCTGAGAGGCCTCCTTTCCATAAAATTGCAGGAAATCCTTAGTGAAGGCTCTAGCTTCTTCTCCGCCACCGCCTACGACTAAAATACGCATTGTTATCTCCCTTCTTTGAGGCCGTTCAAATTTCACAGGCCTCGATTTTAGCTTCGTTAATTGCTCTTCTGGAGCATCTTAATCGGCCTCGTATTCGTTTCTGCAAACAAGCAGGTACTCGCTGCCGCTAATCATTCTCACACTTGTATTATATGATACCTCGAATCTAAAGCAAATCCGTGATATCCTGCACCCTCAACTTCAGGTAAAGTAAGTCGAGTTCGTTCTGTGACCTCCGCCGAATTTCCTCCACACCCCTTTTTTTCTTCCGTAGGGAAGCTTCTTTCAGGTGATTGAAACTCTCGCTGGGAAGGGAACCAATTTCGATAATTCCTGCCCTTTCCGCCTCATCAACCAGTTCTCTCCCGTTGTCGGTCCTGATAATCACAGTATTCCAATCCGCCGTACCTCTGGCAACTCCAACAGAGATATCAGCAAACTCATTGGTCATATCCAGACAAACTCTGCACGCAGGCCTAATGAAATTCCAAATTTCATCAAGGGGAATGACCTTGGTACCATCAAGAGTGTAAATCTGGAATACATTGGCGGCGCGAGATGGTATATCCATTTTCCTTACTCTTGAAAATGGAACAACCTGATGGATTTGTTCTTTGAAGCTATAAGATAGTGCCCAAGTGCAGAAAAGACCAATCTTTAGCGCAAGCTTATCTGCGCTCCGGTCGTCCCTGAAATGGAGAGCTTTTCTTTTCGACAGAGCAAGCACCTGACAAGGTGTTCCAACAAAGCCAATTCTTTGGACACCAGTCTTTACCAGGCTATTGAACGCACCTATAGTTGGGGAGGCTATGAAGTTCGAACTGCTACAGTCCAAAATATCCGATCGATTGAAGGCTGCCAGCCCCCACGGTACGAGGTTTTCTGATTTAGTGAGTACACATGCATCGATGTATCCCCTTTCCAACGCAAAGCACATTAGACTGGACACAATGCCACCGTGCTGCGCTTTTGCTTTGATCTCAGCATCTCTTGTCCTAGCCATTATTACTTCCTTGTACTCTCCGATGTCCGTAAGCCGGAAGGAAGTACCAAATACGTCCTTAGTTATACTGTCTAAATCTAGTGATACCCTAGGACAGAAAGCGTAACACGCTCCCTCCTCAACATTGCACTCGCCTACTAGGCTAATCCTTCCCTGATAAACCTTTATGTAAGGACATAAATTCACACAAGAACCACACAGTGTGCAAAGGTCCCGGTTATGCACTTCTGTTTCAAGCTTCTGGAGCGTTTTCATCTATCTTTCTCCCGTCAAACTTTTGGATTGGCTTATAGCTTGATAGCCTAGGTCAAATGCCTTTAAGTTCAAACTTAGTGTTGTCTTCGGAACAACCTCTGATATCGTGTCCTTAAATACCTCAGGGGTTATCGGAATCTTGCCTGTTGCGGCAAGACTCCCAACGAGCACGACGTTTAATGTACGAGCATCTCCTGCCTTCCTCGCTAAATCTACTGCATCAAGGGCACGGAGATCCTGCACAATCTCACGAATCGTTTCCAGGATATCCTCAGGATATTCTTCCTGACCCGACTTGACTCCTGCAGGCAAAACCTTCTCTGTGTTAACGATTACTATAGCAGAGGCTGATATCAAGTTGGCTTCCATCAGTACATCTAAAGGATCAAACCCTACCACTATCTGGGCCATGTTATTCGGAATGAATGGTGAATAAGACTCTCCTATCCGAATATGGCTTGTTACGTGTCCACCCCTTTGTGATGCCCCGAGCGTATCACAGCCCCGAATATGGTAACCCGATTTGACTGCTGCTGTTGCGATTACCCTTGATGCAAGTATGTTGCCCTGACCCCCAACACCCGCCACTAGGATGTTAACTGTACTCTCTTTCATTCTACGCTGTCACCTCCTCTACTACGATTGCACCAGCTGGGCATACCTGTGCACACAGCCCACATCCATTGCACAAGGTGTCATCAATTTTCGCTTTCTTTAGTCCAGAATCCCACACGATGGCTGCACAACTGAAGATACGTATGCAAAAAGCCCCGCAGCCGCAATCCTCCCCTATACATCTTTCTTGATTTACACGAGCTCTCTTTGCGCCCTTTGCAGCAGATTCTCTACGTGCAACAAGGGCACACTTTCTCTTACACACTACTACTGAAACCCCGTCATAATTTATTGCGTCCTCAATAGCCTCCATAGTTGCTTTCAGATCATACGGGTCAACTACTCTGACATACTTGACGCCTATTGCTTTTACAATATCTTCAACATTAATAACTGGACCCGCGCCCATCGCTGTCCTTCCACTATTAGGGGCTGGCTGCTCTCCTGTCATGGCTGTCACTGCATTGTCGTGCACAATAACCGTAATCTTGGCTTGATTCCAAACAGCATTAATCAGAGCAGGTATGCCAGCATGGAAGAAAGTTGAGTCACCTATACTCGCGACAACGATTTCACCAGTATTGGCATGTGCAAATCCGGCCGCGGCACTGATACTCCCCCCCATCGAGAATTCAGTCTCTTGGAATCCATGAGGCGGGTATCCGCCAATTCCATAGCAGCCTATATCTGCCAGTGCTATAAAACCCTGCTGATCTAACCTTCTTTTGCCTGTCATCTTTCGCAGAACTTGTCTTATTGCAAAAAGACTTCCCATGTGGGGACAACCAGGACACAATGAAAGACCCCGCGAGGGCATGTCTTTCAGCACTCGTTCTACCAACTTTTCCCTCTTCGAAAGAACCCTTTGTGCTTTGCCGACCATTACGCCAACTACGTTAGTAAGATGCTGCGTACTTAGACAATCCGATACTGGCACATGGCCAGTTCGTCTACCTATGACTTTCACCCTATGCTCTATATCTAATGCTATTGACCTGACTTGTTCCTCAATGAAAGGTTCGGTCTCTTCAATTACCAGAACTGTATCAACAGCGCTAAGAAGGTGCTCAACTAGTTTGGTCGGAATGGGATTAGATATTCCTATCTTCAAGAAGGCTATCTCATTTTCCACACCTAATATTTTCGATACCTCCTTAGCGTTGTTATATGCTGCCCCAGAAGCGATGATTCCAAACCTTTCGTGCCCTTTGATCTCTAGCCGATTAAACGGAGACCTCTCTGCTTCTACCCTAAATCTAGTGAGCACTTCATGGGCGCGCTTGTGAAGGGGACAGATTACCCAACCAGCATCTAGATAGAATCTCGGCCATTCTTCATGTGGAAATTTTGCCTTCCAGATCCTTTTGGTAATCTTTCCCAGCTCTACATCCTCAAACGCGTGGCTGACTCCGCCCGTTAGCCTTACCAAAATCAACTGCTCTAATTCCTCAGAGATTTCAAATGCTCTAACAACCATGTCTTTTGCTTCCTGCGGACTAGAAGGCTCAAAACATGGTATATGCAGGGCGTAAAGTCTGCTATCCTGCTCGTTTTGGGAAGCTGGTGCCCCCGGATCGTCTGCAACTGCTACAATCATTCCCCCCTTCACGCCTGATTCCCAGGCAACCATAAGAGCATCCGCGGCAACATTAAGTCCAACATGCTTCATTGCAACCAGCGACCTCAAGCCAGCTATAGCAGCGGCATAAGCGCCTTCGAACGCCACTTTTTCATTGGCTGACCACTCTGCATATATACCATTATCTTTAGCAACATCAATAAGTGACTCTACAATTTCAGAAGATGGGGTTCCAGGATACCCTGATACGAATTGCACCCCAGCTTCAATAGCCCCTCTTGCCACGGCCTCATTTCCCAATAACAACCGATGCGGTGAATCTTTGCTCATCTTGCTCCTCATATTTACTACTCATGTGATAATCGCATAACTTGTCCAGCCCAGCCGATACCACCCAACCTTTCTTAGCAAGCAATCATACCTTAAACGTATACATTTCTCCTTCCAATCGGGCTGCACCCCTCACAATTGTATACATAGCATTGGATGCTCTGGGGGGTAACCCATTTGGTGCTCCCTATCCTTTCTAAGGACATAACAATGTCTTTCTATACCGTTTACAGTCCCCTCTCGACCATCTCTCTAAGCGAAGGCCAATGAAATCCTTCCTGCCGGATGGCAAAGTTGTTCTGCTTGTTTATCTCTGGTCTGGTCAGTTCGCCGCTTGCCACCTTTAGCATTAGCTCAAAAATCTCCTCGCCAACCCCTCCGATGGTCTTGTCCCCATCAATAATGGTGCCCGCGTCAACATCTATATCACCCTTCATATTTTTGTAGATGGTGGAGTTGCTGCTCACTTTTATCACCGGCACCCCGGCAAAGCCAGATATTTGACCCCTTCCTGTGGTGAAGATAATCACCTGGGCACCACCAGCAGCTATGCCCGCCATCGACTCGATGTCGGAGCCATCACCCTCCATGATAACCAACCCTTTCGTGTTGGGCTTCATAGCATAGGGGATACATTCGTTAATAGTAGTAGTGCCACCCTTGCAGATAGCACCTAGCGATTTTTCAACAAGTGACGTTAGCCCTCCTTCTATATTGCCTGGAGCGATACCGCGTGTGAGAAGCTGAGGACCTGTAGCCCAATCCTCGGCCTCCTTGCCGAGGTTAATATACGCTTCGATCTTCTTAGCAACCTCATGGTTGGCAGCTCGTCTCTTTAACAGGTGAGTGGTGCCCACCATCTCTGTAATTTCAGACATGATAATGGTTCCACCCTCGGCTATCAGTCTATCGGTCACTACACCCACAGCCGGGTTTGCTGTAATGCCTGAGAAGGCGTCCGAGCCGCCACATTCGACTCCTACCATCAGGTGCTGAAGGGAAGCCTCTACCCGCTTTTCCTGTTGGGCGTCTTGTAGCATCTGTCTAGCAATATCAGCCCCTTTTCTGGCTGTTTCGCTACTTCCGCCTTCATCTTGGGTGACCAAGTACTCGATTTGCTTAGCCGTTGGAGCCACTGCCTCGGCAATGTCTGAAGCGGGGCATACCTCGCAGCCCAGTCCGATAATGAGCAATGCTGCGATGTTAGGATTCCTACCAATGCCACCAAGCGTGCGCAATGTGATCTCTCGGGTTGAATCACACCCGTGGTAATGAGTAATAGGCAAGACACCTGGCACTTGTCGGGCAATTTCCTCGACTACACCATTAGCACAAATCACCGACGACATGACGACTACATGGTTTCTTACTCCGTAGCTTCCGTTCTCTCGGGCATATCCATAGAAATACATAGTCGCCTCCTTACTCGATAGTATTATGAATGTGAACGCAATCGCCCGGCTTGATATCCTCGCTTGCTGTGCAGATTACCTCGCCGTAGCGGATGATGCCTGCCCCCTTGGCTATCGCCATCAGGGCTATCTTGTGCCCCAAAGGAATCAGTTCATTGGCTACTACCTCGTTGCCATCCGGGATGGTGACCGTCTTTCCTTCAGGGATTGCCTGCACTGCAACAGCAACATTGTCCCTTGGCGACGTCTTTATGGCTTTATATTCCATTGTCACTCCTTTTGTTCTACTACCCTAGCACCATACTAATTCCATAGCCTAGCACCCTGGCCGTAACAAGCACACAGGTTGATGCTATACGTCATGGTTGCCTTGACTCCCACACGATCATTCAATACCACCTCTGCTAATCTAACACCCAATTCGATACCCACCGAGCGGAAAATCCTGCGTCGGAGGTGTTATGGCCCCGTAGAAGTTCAGCGTTGGTAATGCCTAGCCGGCTTCCTACCGTGAAGCTATTCACCTGATGTGCATGCTCCTAACTTTTTGGCAAATATTCTTTAGGGAACATAACTGAGACTGAGGAGAACCCCGGGTTTATTGCTCCATTTACGCGGATTCGAAACACGGTAGAACTAAGGTATATAGCATCCTCCAAATCGAATCCATATTCATCTCTAAGCAAATAAAGCATTTCAGTATTTGCTATACGTAAGGAGTTGTCAAGAGGGCATGAGTTGCCCACCGTCATGATGTATTCGGGCGATTCTATCCGCGGCCAGTTTACGGTTTTACCCTTGATCACATCTATGGTCAACGTGCATTCAGACGCAATTTCAACTGGCGGACCACCCAGTTCCCCATCTCCTTGTAATGCATGAACATCGCCCACGTGTAGGAAAGCTCCTTCCGTATAAACTGGGAGAAACAATCTATTCCCTTTAGTTATATCAGGACAATCCATATTCCCACCAAACTTGCCACATATTAGAGCACTAATTGCCTCTATTTCAGTAGCGACCCCAATTGTACCGATAAAGGGGCGCGATTGAACACTTATCTGCTTACCATTTTTCAGTGGTATCTTCACTACACCATTTTCTATGGGGCAAATATGAACCACGATTGGACGAGTTTCACCTACTAAATATATGCCCTCATGTACATCTCCCACGGTAGATATTCCAGCAGGCTCCTCGCAACCCCACCCCTGACCAAATAAAGGTTTAATATCATTTATGTAAACAGTCAGAGTGTCGCCAGGTTTGGCACCTTCGACAAGAATGGGCCCGCTTAATGGGTTCCAATATTTAATTGTAGGGATTACCTCTACGTCTTCCTTTCTTCTAATGCGATTTGTGCTGTTGTCCGCGGTCTCAAAAACCACAGTTTCCCCGGGTTTAACACTGATAGCGGGTTCGTTATACTTACTTATAACGTAGAAATACTCTTTTTGACTCAATCGCTTCATTAAACTCCTCCTATCTCTCCAGGATATCGTTTCACATGCTACTTGAACTGTCTCTATTACATATTACATGTTGCACCTCTTCTATACAGTGTGTCTTGGAGGATTTTTCACTATCTTCACGAAAAGTCGCAGGTTTCGCCACTCATAGCCCCAAGAATCTGCTCTTCAGGCGTTTCTTCGGGATTAAACTCTCCTACTATTCGACCTTTGTATATAGTAATCACTCGGTCAGATAATGCCATTAACTCTTCGAGTTCAGTTGAAGAAAAGATAACCCCTATTCCTTGAGAAGCCAAATTCAGCATAGATTCGTACATGGCGAATTTTGTATTGACATCTATCCCTCTTGTGGGCTCATTTAGGACAGCGATTTTAGGATCGCACGCCAGTAGTCTAGCAAAGACCACTTTTTGTTGGTTACCTCCACTGAGACTTGCAATAGGATCGGCTACTGAACGAACTACGATATTGAGTTCATCTTTGTATTTATCGCTTAGCGCCTTTTCTCGACTTGCTGAAATAAACATATTCCTTATTACCTTAGTTAGTTTAGAAATAACAATATTAAAGGATATGCTCTTTATAGGAAAGATGCTATCATTGTATCTTTCTGGAGGTAAGTAAATCACTCCTGAATCGATAGCAGCTCTAGTATTGGTGGGGGCATATTTCATCCCGAGGCAGTGCATATTCCCCGCCGCCCTTTGATGCCCTGCAATGCATTCAAGTAACTCGTTGCGTCCGCATCCTTGTAACCCCGCAAGGCCAACAATCTCGCCTTCATGTACCACAAAAGAGACGTTTGAGAATCCTCCTTTGCGGGATAGGTTTTCCAC
Source organism: uncultured Dehalococcoidales bacterium (assembly GCA_964592065.1). Taxonomy (GTDB): domain Bacteria; phylum Chloroflexota; class Dehalococcoidia; order GIF9; family AB-539-J10; genus JAFGBN01. The sequence goes on from CAZQDF010000009.1 coordinate 10,255, forward strand.
TACCAAGATTTCATTGCTAGATATCTTCCTTTTCACACGTGGGGGGAATCTACTTGTCATGGCCCTACCTGCTATCATTGTCACTAGATTTGAGAGATTCGCCTCACTTCTATCGACAGTAGCTATATGCTGACCATCCCTGAGCACTGTAATTCGATCACATAGGTCAATTGTCTCCTGCAAACGGTGAGAAATATATATTATAGTGACGCCTGCTTGGTTGAGACCTCTGAGAACACGAAATAGCTTTGCTGTTTCTTCGTCAGTCAACGCGGCATTGGGCTCATCAAGGATTAACACCTTAGGATTTAGAGCTATAGCCATAATAATCTGAGTTAGTTGTTTTTCTGCCGAAGATAACGTCCCTGCTATGTCGTATGGGTCTAACTCCACATCAAGACTCTGAATCAACTTCCTGGTTTCTCTTTCTATCACTCCATAATCTACGGTACCATAGCGAGTTCTAGGTGGTCTCGAAGCATATACATTTCTAGCAACGTTCAAATTGGGGAAAACATTAATTTCTTGGTGAACCATACCGATTCCCAGTTCTTGCCTTTGCAGGATATTTAGATTTTTGATGCTCTGTCCGTTATATATCAAGCTTCCGGAATCCGGCTGATGTATCCCCATAAGGATGTTCATCAAAGTGCTTTTCCCCGCCCCGTTTTGCCCTATTATGCCATGTATTGCATTTCTCTTAAAATTAAGGGTAACGCCTTTTAAGGCTTCTGTACCATAGAACCGCTTTGAAACATCCCTCAGTTCAATAACATTATCATTCGAACTATGCGTGCCCATGTATACCTCCTCGTCTTACCGAATGTACATAAACCTACTCGCCGCGTACCCCCTCTCCCGCTTTTGGGTGTTGCCTACCTGATTAATCTGCATCCCACCACAATCTATCTTTGAAACCACAAGTCAAGAACTTGGGCAATGGGGTTTACAGCACCCATTGCCCAAGTTCCTATCATCTTATTCTTCCACGGTAGTGAGCTTTGTGCCTGCTTCAATGTACGCAGCTTCTCTTTCTAGTACCTCGTCTATATTGTCACATGTGATCAGCTCAATTGCGGTGGGATAAGACTCGGCCATTGCCGTCCCGTGCAATAGGTACTCAGCTATAGCCTTAACAGGGAGGTAGCCTTGATCGTAAGGATTCTGTCCGGTCAAGGCGGCAACTACCTTCTCTTCAACCAGTGTGAGGTTTATCTCTGTAAGGTCCATGCCAACAATTACCACTTTTCCTTCTAGCCCTAGCTCCTGGATGGCCTGCCCAGCTCCAGCTGTTTCTAGATCACCTGGTAATACGAATCCTTTCAAGTCAGGATTAGCGACCAAGATGTTGGTGCACGCTTCCTTTGTATGTGAAATATCAGTCCCTCCGAAGACTTGGGGCATATATTCTATACCTGGATATTGCTCTAGGTAATCCCTAGCCCCTTGCACCCGCGCTTCCATGTGACGCAAACCAGGCCAGGCATTGATAACCGCAATTTTTCCACTTACCTCTCCTCCCTCATAGCCCCACGATTTCGCCCAACTGGTTTCGCCCCGTAAACACCTCACCAGTTCCTCTCCCTGTCTTTGACCTATTTCGTAGCCATCTGCTCCACACCACGCATCATAAATTCCATATGTGGAACTGTCATTGGTGATGATGATTGGAATACCTGCTTCCTTTGCTCGCGTAGCAACAGGTACTGTCGCCTGCCCATCTAAGGCTTGTGCAACTATGCCATCTGTTTCTGCCGCCATAGTCGTCTCAAAGATTGATATCAGCTTATCAATTTCCATACCCGGTGGTCCCGTAAACGTCCATTTGCAACCATACTCCTTCGCGGCATCCTGAGCACCGATACGGGTGGGAATCCAGAAATCTATATTAGGAACCTGAAACACCCCGGCAATATGTGGTTCCAACTTCTCTGGGACTACATCTTGTGCTGGGCCGCAGCTAAGAAACAATAACGCTGCTACAGATATCAGCCCAATCGCCACACTCGCTACAACTCTCATATTTTTCATGTCAAACCTCCTATCTTTTAATGATTCATATTCTTACTGTCTACTAGTTCTTACGCATTATCACCCCCTTCTAAACCCTACTGAATCTGTAAGTGCCAGCCACAGCAGCCATTAAGATAATCCCGACAACTATTTTTTGAACATAGGGCGATACTCCCATCAACACAAGCCCATTAAACAAGATACCCATTATCAGAGCACCAAGTAACACACCCACAATGGTTCCTCGCCCTCCCGCGAAACTGGCGCCACCGATGACTGACACAGCAATACAATCCAACTCCAGTAAGGACCCCATGTTGGGTTCTGCAGTTTGTACAAAAGACAGTGTTAACACACCGGCGATGGAAGCTAAGAAACCTGTAACTGTGAATGCGAATATCTTGATCTTGTCTGCTGCTATCCCGCTAAGGATTGCAGCACGACGGTTGCCTCCAACAGCGTATAGGTGGTAGCCAATGGTAGTTTTGCGGAGTAGCAAATCACCAGCAATTAAGATAATGACCATGACAACTGCTTGCATAGGCACCCCGAGAAGTCGACCACCACCTATGAATAGAAACCATTCAGGCACCCCCGTTCCATATATCAGTACTGGCCAGCCCCCACTTATCGAGAGTGCTATTCCTCTACCTATCATTAGAGTGCCCAGCGTGGCTATGAGCGACGGGATTCTGATTTTTGTAACCGCAACCCCGTTTAACAAACCTATGGCTATTCCTAGTAATATACCAATTAAGATTGCGGGAGTATAACCATAACCGTTAGATACAAGTGTAGCCACGATCACAGATGTTGCCCCAAGCGTGGAACCTACCGACAAGTCAACCTCAGCACAAATAATTACGTAACACATACCCACGCTTATGATAGCCATAATGGCTATCTGCCTAGTTACATTAAGTATGTTCGTACCCCTCAGAAAAGATGGTGACAAGTTAGCCATTACCACACAAAGTAAAATGATTACGCCGATTAGAGCTAGTTCATTGGCCGGCATCTTACTTCTTGCTTTTTCAACAAAGTTTATGAACTTATCAGCAATGCTTAGCATCTCACACCCTTTCTATGAGGTTTATTAAGGTTAAAGCTTTAATGTGCAACCTTTATCGGCTGACTGTACGATTTTGGTATAGATAGTTCCCAGAAACCCACTCTTAATTTTCTGCTCCGGTAACATCCAGTTCTTTAACCGCCTCTGAATCTCCTGCTCCGTTAGCTCCACGTTCAACTTATGGCCGGGTATGTCGTACTCGATGATATCACCATCTTGGATAACGGCAACTGGCCCGCCAGCCGCTGCCTCAGGTGAGACATGCCCAATGGCTGGGCCACGGTTAAATCCCGAGAATCGACCATCGGTGACTAAAGCTACAGATTCATCCAAACCCATTCCGCAGAGGATACTCTGAAAGGTGTACATTTCCCTCATGCCAGGCCCACCACGAGCACCCTCGTACCGAATCACCACTACATCACCGGGGCTAATCTGTCGTTCCAAAAGCGCATCCTTAGCAGTCTCCTCAGTATCAAAAACCTTAGCCGGGCCGCGGTGGCTCAGCATGCCTTTTGGTACAGCGGTCTGTTTAACTACAGCTCCATCAGGACAGATATTTCCTGAGAGAACACTAATAGCTCCCTTACTGTAAACGGGGTTGGAAAGCGGTCTAATTACATCTGGATTGAAGTTGACCACTGATTTCAAATTCTCACCCAAGCTTTTCCCGGTACAAGTCAAGACATCTAGATTTAAAACTGAGTTAAGCTCCTTCATAACGGTCTGAATACCACCAGCATAACCAAAATCCCTCATTGTGTATTTAGAACCACTTGTGATATTAGCTAAGTGTGGTGCTTTTTCACTAACCTCATTCCAATGGTAAGGAGAAAGAGTCATTCCCAACTCGTTAAAAATAGCAGGAATGTGTAGGACAGCATTGGTAGAGCCTCCAATGGCAGAGTGAACCAACAATGCATTCTCCAATGCTTCTCTGGTCATGATATCCCGTGGGCGAATATCTTTTTCAACAAATTCCATGACCTTTCGACCAGCCTGCTTGGCTAAATGATATAGCGAGGATTCTACAGCAGCTTTGGTAGCATTCCCTGGTAAAGACATACCTAACGCCTCAGTTATGCAGCACATCGTGTTTGCGGTCCCCATCATGCAACAAGCTCCACACGTTGGACAAGCAGCATTCACAAGTTCGTTATACTCCTCATTAGAAAGCTTTCCCTCCTTCCAATCTGGGTAACGGTCTGTGATAAAGCCTGTATGGATATCTTCTCCTTTGAAACGTCCAGGAAGCATATACCCACCTGTTACCATGATTGACGGAAGATTAATACGAGCAAGTGCCATCAATTGAGCTGGAACGATTTTATCGCAGGTGGAAAGAGCCACGATAGCATCGACGCGACTAGCTTCAACCATCATCTCAATCGCAGCAGCCATGATATCTCGGCTAGGCAAAATCCAATGCATTCCCAGGCTACCATCAGCAAAACCATCACATGGTGCAAAGTGATTAAACTCTAACGGTGTTCCACCCGCTTGCCATATCCCAGCCTTCACAGCATTAGCCAACTGCCTAAGATGATAATGTCCCGGCAATAGCTCATTCCAAGAATTAGCGATCGCAATCAAGGGACGCTTAGAATCTTCATCGTCCAAACCCATAGACTTCATCAGCCCCAGCCTCTGATAGATTATCTCTTCTGGAACATCACGACTATTGAGTTTCCGTACATCCATTTCTCTTTCCTCCTAAAATACTCCGTTTTGGCTACAGCGTAGTCTCTTCAATTATTTCGTTCTTGATAGGGAAACCTCTCTGCGCCAGTTCATCCAGGATCTCTTGTGGATTATCAACTCCTTCTGGCGCTATAACTCCTTTTGTTTTGATTCTCCCCTTGGCTATCATTTCGGCCGCAATAACCGGTGTTATATAAGTAGTTTCCCGTCCCTTAGTCCAAGTGTCATAAGTGAGTCGGATCTGTTTACCATCTCGTTTCCCACTAACCACTTCCCTTGTCCTTAGACCATACTGGTCTGGCTTTATTCCAGCTTCCTCTACCTTCTTGCGAACAAAGTTCGTGTAAGTTTCTGACGCCAAGAACGCCATACTGAAGTCTTTAGGCGCTATAAGAGTATCCCCTACTTTGATAGGCTCGGTACTACTTAAGCCGATGTCAATGATCCATTTGAAAATCTCCATAAATTCAGGAGGGATAAACCCCCCTTTATTGACTACCTCTTTGACTCCCTTGACGTAGTGAGGAAGGGTAACTGGCTCAGGGTGGCCGGTAATGCATATTTCTATAGGATGAGGCGTCCAATATGGGGCAAAAATAGTCTCCTTCTCTGAAAAGGCTGGTACGTTTATCCGACGACCATCACGGTATATCGGGACTTCCCCACCAAGGATGCTAAAGAAATGGTCGTAAACAGCAGCGCCAAACGGCATAGCGGGAATGGCAAAAAATATTGTTTTGATGGTATCCACCTCATCCAGCTTATCAGCAGCCATCTTGGCAACCAATTGAGTTACTCCTGGGCTTGTCCCAATGCCGTTTATGATAGTCACTCCTGCATCTTTAGCTGCTTTGTCCATTTGTAGCACTTCGTCTGTAACTTCATAATCATCACATATGTCTACACAGTTAACCTTGGCATCAATTGCAGCGCGAGTTATAGTAGCCCCATACTTGTAAAATGGCCCGATAAAGTTGAGCGCTACGTCGGCTCCCTTTAGAATCTCAAGCACACTTTCCTTGTCACTGGCATCGATATGCTTGGCCGATACCTTCACCTTTGGACTATCAAGCTCAGCGGCAAGTTTCTCGACCTCTCCCACACGAGCATCTGCGATAACTACTTCCGAAAAAAGGCCGTCTTCAACTACCACTCCCGCTGCCTTGCTTCCGTTCCAGCCAGCACCACCCAAAATCACGACTCGCGATCGTTTTTCCATCTTCATTACCCCTTTCTAAGCTACGTTTCCTCTCTTTTTGTCCTAGCATCTTCTCTACCTATTGTTTCTTCAACTCATTCTCTGAATTCCTTATCAGAGCTAGCCAGCCTTGCCTCAGTACTGTACCGCATAAAGGCTCCTCATTCTCATCTCTGGATGCCCTCTTTTGCGGATTCATCATAACTGACGTTTTTGCGCGTTATCTCTTAGCTCTCCTTCATCTCCTTCGCTCCCTTGTCCAACTTAAATCTAACACCCTCAATATAGCGTCTTATCACGGGGAAACGAGAACCCCGATTAAAGCCGCATGCCGCGCAAGTGCAAGCCCCGGACACTCAGCCTGTTACTTTTGCTTCTCTGATTACTGTAGCTGCTCCATTCGGCCAGGTTCTCACCATCACGTATTGTTGCTTACCTTAGCTCTTTACATAGATTGCTCGTCCAAGCTCTTCCTAGAAGATGTTCGCATGAAAACCTACATTTTAATTTCTCCCGTCTGTTTTGTCAACACTCTGTAACTGAACCTTCATCACTAAGTTCATCATAATGATGATGAATTATAATACTACGACTGGAGCTGGAAATTGTCAAGTTAACATTGGTAAACTTGTTAATGTTCTACGATTTTGTCACCCTCTAATTGTTCAGGGAAAATGTCACCATGAAGGAGATGGTGATATTGAACAAGAAGGAACA
>CAZQDF010000010.1:0-16881 GCA_964592065.1 uncultured Dehalococcoidales bacterium
CCCACGATCTCCAGGGCCACAACCTGGCGCCTTAACCACTGGGCTACGCTCACCGCGACACAAAGATTATAATGGAAGTCGCCGTCACTTTCAATCTTGACTAAGCGGCACTATCTTCACCTTGCCCCAAACCCCTATTCCTGTCGCCTCTGATGATGCTGACTGGATTCCTGGAACGTTCTGAGCCTCTGCTGGCTTGTTTCAACGGCGCCGGCTCTTGCCAGGCAACTTACCATTGCAAGCCTCGTAATTTGACATCATGCCCTTCGTCCACTAGAATAATTCGCTATCCTATCTGGCGAAACTCCAGGGTTGCAATCATAGATTGTCAGGAGCAATGGAGAACAAGTGTCAATGAAATTTAGCCCACACGTGCGAACTAAATGGATATCAGGTTTGGTCATCCTGATTATCGGTGCTTTTCTTCTTGGTGCTTGTGCCTGTGCTACTCCTAACCAACCCCCGGTTATCAGCAACCTCGTGGCTGAGGAAGATGTGATTTTAACTTCACAAGATTGTAAGATTACTTGTTTTGCTTCAGACTTAGATGGTGACAACCTGACTTATGAGTGGGCAGCCAACAGAGGCAATATATCCGGAGAAGGCTCTATGGTTACCTGGACTGCCCCCGATGAAGAGGGCACTTATACCATAACGGTTATGGTCATTGATGACCGAGATGGTGAAAGCGAAGACTCATTGTCTATCAATGTAATGCTTAATCATCCCCCGATCATTGAGGACTTGGTCTTAACTCCAGAAGAAGCTAGAGACTTTGAACTCGAGAAATTGAGAGTCTATAGACATGCACGCTGCAAAATTGAATGCGTTGCTTCAGATCCAGATAAGGATGAGCTGAGCTATGATTGGTCGGTTGAAGGCAGGTCGACTAACGGAGGTAAGATTGTCGGAAAAGGCCGTGTGATTACCTGGGCTGTGCCTTCTGAAGCAGATACTGTTACTATCACTGTAACAGTGTCTGATGGCTGGGGTGGTACAGATACTGAGAGCATAGTTTTTAGGGTGGTGACTTGCCGATGTAGCCTTTAGCTGGAGGTTAATGCTTGGCAATTTTAGCCGAGAGACACTATTCTCACCTTGCCCCAAGCACCTATCTTATCGTCTTTGATGATAACTATGCCCCGTAATCCTTCCATGCTTTGAGCTTTCTCAATCGCCTGAGAAATATCTTTCGTATCATTGACTACGTTGCCTATAGCTGTGGCCACGGCGTCAGCTAAGGGAGTAGAGGAGGAGAGTGCAATGACAGCGTCAGCGGAGCCAAGGCTCAGGGAATGTCCTATTTTTCCCGAGGAGGTGCATATGCCCAGAGGTGTTTCCCCAGGCTTAATTTCTAAGGCGATTTTCCCCGTAAAGGGGGACTCCCCAGCATAGACGCCCACTAGCCTTTTCTTCGATATTTTTAGGAAGATATCACCGCCGTTCTCCACAATCACCTCCGATGAGAAGGGGAGTAAATCTCTACCTACAGCTTCGGCGATGGCGCCAGCTACTGTGGCCATAGGACCGATGCCAGCTATCTGCGACACCCTGGCCATTTCCTTGACTATGGCCGGGGCGCCTTTTTCAGCCTGGTAAGGCTCCAATGTGGTGAGAAAAAGGGGGTGGTGCTCAATGTACTTCTCCAAGGGAGCACGATGCTTCAACACTGACTTCAGAGCCTTATCCTTGAGGTTACGCTGAGCTCGGATATATAAGTCTGTTTGTTTTGCTACAACTGTGAAGGAAACTAAGTCGGCGTCTTTAATCCAGTGGCGATAGAATCGAGGCTCGTGCATAGATTCTTCGCTTCCCCTTCACTTCGTTCAGGGCTAAAGGCTCAAAAATACAATCTCATAGCCGAGGGGGGCAAGCCTTAACACACAGCCCGCAGACGACACACTTAGCATGGTCGAAGAGTACCTTTCTCGTTTTTGGTTCCAAAGAGAAAGCTCCAGTGGGGCAGAGGTTAATACACGCTCCACAGTGGGTACACTTAGCTTCATCGCGGATTACATCCTGGCTTAAAGACTGTATTCTTACTCCTGCCTCAGTAAGATACTGAATCCCTTTATCATAGTTTCCCTGGTCACCGCTGAGTTCCATGACTAGCAATCCCTCTTCTCCTGGTGATACTGAAGCCTTGAGGATGTTGAAGCTGAGGTCGAAATCTCTAGCCAGTCGGTAGACAACAGGCTGCCCTGTCATGAGGGGAGGGAAATGAAGCACTATTCTTCTGGAGACATCCATTTTCTTACTCCACTATTGGCCTTTCCCTTAGCAGTTTGAGGGTTATGCCTGATTCTGCTCCAGGCAGAGGAGCCACCAGCTCAGTAAGCAAAAACTTGCCCCCTTGTATCCACTCTTTCAGGATACTGGCAATTTCTAGCGCTTTGGGATAGCTGGATAAGGAAGCAGTAGGCACATCTTTTCCTTGAACCTCTATATAGCCGCTTTTAAGCCCAGCATAGCTGACTTCTCCTAGAATATCTGATTTCATCTGAGGATAGGCTTCGGAATAGTCAATGATAGGAGCGAAGATTTCAGAGTCAGACACCAAAGTATAGCTCAGAATCTCCTCTGATAGTATTGGTATGGGAATGCCTATGCCTACGGTCAATGTGCAGCCGTAGCCAAGCATGCTTGTTCCTACTAGCCATTCTGGCCTCATCTGTTTCAAATCACCAATGAGTGCTAATGTTCCAGCAGGCTCTTTGGGAACGCCTTTGTCTGTGCGCGGGACATTGGGGTTATGCTGCGTGCCATGCCAGGCAACATAGCCAACTCCGCCACCAAGAAATACCTTGGTTCCTATTCCTATGGTTCTGTAATAGGGGTCGTTGAGCAAAGGTGAAATCTGCCCTGCAGTGCAATAATTGGCATTGCCCAGTTTTGGCTTTAGGACTCCCATATAAGTATAAATCATTCTATCTGACAAATTTACGCCAACCTCATAGTTTTGACAGGCGTTTCTGACATTGAATAAAATAGCATTGTTAATGTCTTTGAGGTTGATCCAGGTTTCCAGCTTTTTCCTGGGATAGCAGTCCGTACCGTAAGCAGTAGCTACCAATCTGACATCTTTTCCTGCCGCTAGCTCCTCAATGACATGCCCCCCACCATAGTTAAATTCGCCAGGATAAAATTTATTTCTGGGGTCATCGTCGGGAAGAGCATTTGCCCCGAGAAATACATCCACAGCAGCCAATCCGGCGTAGACAGGAACATCATTAAGGTAAACCTTACCACCACCTAGCTTTATCCTTGGTTTGGAGTGTCCTACATTGAGAAAGGCGCCTGAAGAACACATAGGGCTGAAGGTGCCAGTGGTAACTACGTCAATTTCCTCTGCTGCCTTGCTTATGCCCTTTTCCCTGGCAATATCAATCACCTCTTCAGCAGTTACCACCACTGCCTTTCCCCTTTTGACCTTCTCGTTGATTTCAGCGATTGTCTTTGGCATAATAATTCATCTTTATTTCAGCAACTCTATAGCCAATCGGGCAGCCTTCTTGCCAGATAGCAGCATACCACCAAATATTGGCCCCATTCTGGGGGAACCAAAAACTGCAGCAGCTGCCATGCCAGCGACTATCAGCCCGGGATAGACCTCTTTAGTGTTTTCGGGAACCTTCTTTTCGCCCATTTCAACCCACATTGATTTCTCGCCCATTATCCCTCCAGTTGCTGTTCTTAGCTTTCCCCCTACTTTCTCAGTGACTAGGTGGCAGATCTCACAATCATGCCCGGTGGCATCTATAACCAACTTTGACCTGATGGCCAGAGGGTCAACGTGTAAGTTTGCCAAAGGCACAGTGCTCCAGTTCAACACTAGGCCAGTTACGTTGTCGTTTTCCCTGATGACCACGTCCTCAACACTGATTAGGTTAAAAATCTTTGCTCCTGCTTTTACAGCTAGAGAGCAGAGGGTTGAGGCTAATTCTATAGCATCAACAACATAATAGCCTTTTTGGTATTGGGTGGTGGTAATGCCGAATTCATCTATGATTTCCTTACCTTCATCTTGAACTACGATCTTATTGAACATCATGCCACCTCCCCATACCCCTCCACCAGCGCTTAACTTCCTCTCAAAGATAGCTACTTTCGTTTTTTCTTTTGCCAGATAATATGCAGCAGTCATTCCTGCCGGTCCAGTCCCCACAATAGCCACATCAAGCTCCATCGCCTCAAGCAATTCTTTCATATAGCTTTCAGTTATAGCCCTGGAAATAACGACTTCATCCATTATTTATCTCCTTATCCTTATGAGACGGCTAGCGCTAAAAAATGCCTCCCATCCAAAGCGGCGTCTTTTGCTAGTTTCTACAGTTGCTTGAGCCAAAGCTCTCAAAGACGTGCCCAATAGTATACTCCCTTCAGAGACTATTTTCCCAGGCATTGAATCAAATCATCCAAGAGGCTGATTTCGTTTAAGTGTTGTAACTATTTCAGTTTGGGGCATGCTTCTCTGTTCCCCACTTCTCATATCACGTAATATTACGGTTCGGCTTTCAACTTCTGATCTACCTATGATAATGGTGTAACTGGTGTCAAAGACATTAGCTTGCCTTAGCTGTGCCTTCAAGCTTTTATCACCTGTAGCTTGTATCGCAGCAATGCTGGCCTTGCGTAATTGGGAGCTAAGCTTTACTGCCTCCATTTTAGCTTCTTTCCCCAGATAGGCGACAAAGACAGTGGGTGCAGGCAGGGGAGGAATGGCTAAATTTTGGCTTTTTAAATTTAGTATTAGTCTTTCTATGCCAGCAGCGAAACCTACTGCTGGGGTAGGTTTTCCTCCTAGTGCCTCAATAAGGTTATCATAGCGACCGCCTCCACCAAGGGTACTTTGTGCCTCCTTCTCTTGAGGTTCAATCTCAAACACCGTCCTAGTGTAGTAATCCAAACCACGCACCAATCTATAGTTTAGTTGAAAAGGTATACCTAGTAACTCTAAATATTCCTGAACGCTTTGGAAATGGGCTTGACATTCGTGGCATAGATAATCTGTTATTTTCGGTGCTGTTTCAGCTATCTTCTGGCAAGAGGTTTTTTTGCAATCAAGCAGGCGCAGAGGGTTTCTAATTAGCCTAACTTTACAATCAGGGCAAAGTCGAGTGGCATAACCTGAGTAATGCTGCTTTAGCGCTTCTACATACTTTGGTTGGCAAAGCTTGCAGCCAATGCTATTAAGTTGGATGGAAAATTGAGAAAGGCCCAGAGAAAGGAAAAATCGCTGTGCCATCTCTATTATTTCGGCATCGATGGCAGGATCAGCATCCCCCAGAGCCTCAAAGCCAAACTGATGGTGCTGACGATGGCGCCCAGTTTGAGGGCGCTCATATCTGAAAGCAGGACCAAAATAATAAAGTCTTACAGGTTGGGGTAAGTTAAATAATCCATGCTCTAGGTAAGCTCGGCAGACTGGCGCTGTCCCCTCTGCTTTCAGAGCTAGTTTTTGGCCGCCTTTATCTGTGAAGGTATACATTTCCTTATCCACGATGTCTGTCCCCTCAGCTACAGTGCGGGTGAACAGTTGGGAGTCCTCGAATATCGGCGTGCTGAGAGGCTGGTAGCCATAAAGCTGGCATAGGGAAGCAGCCTTTTCCTCTACATACTTCCAGTAGGCTTGCTCTTGGGGCAAGATATCTGATGTGCCTCTAGGTGCTTTATACAAGGAAATCCCCCTTCGCTAGATGTACCAGCTAATAATTCACCCGATTAGTTTATCACAAATCTTGGCTGATGTTCCTTAAGTGTGAACGCATCGAGTTGAGCGAGGGAAATTTTTGCTCCCTCAGTCAAGCTGAGGTGGCCATTTTAATAGCCACGGGGAAGTTCGGGCGGATGCAGTAGTCTAATGACTCATCAATCTACTTGTCGTTTGATTTGCTTTAGCCTTATTGCTGCGTTATTATGGAACTAGTCGTATGGATATTAATTCGCTTGTAGCTAAGGCCAGAGAATACTTGCCTGATGATGGCGTAGCTTTGGTTAGAGCAGCTTATGAGTTTGCCGCGCAAGCACACCGAGGGCAAATGCGCAAATCGGGGAAGCCTTATTTGGAGCACCCTTTGCATACAGCGGTAACCTTGGTTGACCTTCGCCTTGATGCCGATACCTTAGCCGCTGCCTTGCTGCATGATGTTCCTGAAGATTGTGGGATATCACTGGACGAAATCGAGGCTAAGTTCGGCCCTCAGGTAGCAAAATTAGTTGATGGCGTTACTAAATTGAATAGGCTTACGAGCCGAACTGAAGCAGGAGAGCCTGAATTGAAGTTTCAGTCTGCAAACTTACGCAAAATGCTCATAGCTATGGCTGAAGACTTGCGGGTAATCTTAATTAAATTGGCCGATAGGCTGCATAATATGCGCACACTGGGAGCTTTACCCTTGGAGAAACGCCAGGCAATTGCTCAAGAGACCTTAGAGATATATGCTCCTCTATCGCACCGTTTGGGTCTATGGAAAATGAAGTGGCAATTAGAGGACCTGGCTTTCCGCTACCTGAAGCCGCATCAGTATCATCAGATTGCCCGCTTGGTAACGAGAAGGCGAGCAGAACGGGAAAGCTTCATAACGGAAATTAGCGAGATATTGCGACAGGAATTAGACAAGGTTGATATAAAAGCTAAGGTTTTTGGTAGGCCAAAACATATTTACAGCATTTATCGAAAGGCGGATAAGTATGCTGAGCAGGGGAAAGAGTTTGGCGATATACATGATCTTTTCGCCTTGCGTGTATTGGCAAACTCGGTTTCGGATTGTTATAAAGCGTTAGGGACGATCCATAACTTCTGGCGTCCTATACCTGAGGAGTTCGATGATTTCATCGCTAACCCTAAAGATAATGGCTATCGGTCCTTACATACTACCGTGATGTGTCAAAGTGCAACTCCGCTAGAAATACAAATTCGTACCCATGATATGCATCGGATTGCTGAATATGGAGTAGCTGCTCACTGGCGCTATAAAGAGGGAAAAGGAGATGCGCAATTTGACCGCGAAACAGCTTGGCTGCGCCAGCTTGGTGAATGGAGGGAGGAGCTTGATGGTGAAGAATTCCTGGAATCTGTTAAAACTGATGTCCTTGTGGATCGCGTATTTGTCTATACCCCAAAAGGCGAAATAAAAGACTTGCCTAAGGGCGCTACTCCTCTAGATTTTGCCTTCAGAGTTCATACAGACTTGGGTTACCGTTGTATTGGGGCAAAAGTGAATGGGCGGCTAAGGCCTTTGAATTATACCCTCAAGACTGGCGATATTGTGGATATTGTGGCTGCCAAAGGGGATAAAGGGCCTAGCCTGGATTGGCTTAACACGGAGCTCGGCTATGTTAGAACGTCCCATGCGCGAGGGAAAGTTCGACAATGGTTTAGAAAGCAGGAGCGAAGTCAGAATATAGAAACCGGTCGGGAGCTTTTGGATAAAGAGTTCAAACGTGTAGGGCTCACTTTGCCTGCTATTGATACAGTAGCGCGCCTATTTGACTACCAGAGCTCAGATGATTTTCTTGCTGCCATTGGCTATGGCAGTGTCAGCCCTTCTCAGGTGGCGCTTAAATTGAGTGGAGATTTGGAACCACCAAGTGAAGCAATTGAACTTGCACCTCCACGGAAGATTAGCCCCATAAGTATTAAGGTATTAGGCGTGGGCGATTTACTTACTCGCTTGGCTAGTTGTTGTCATCCCTTGCCTGGAGACGAGATTATTGGTTATATTACTCAAGGTCGGGGCATCACTGTGCATCGTAAGGGTTGTCCTAATATTATCAACGAGGTGGAAAAAGAGAGGCTGGTCAACGTAGAGTGGGGTGATGTGGAACAAGTTTATCCTGTAGCTATTCAGGTTGAAGCTTGGGATAGAGTTGGCCTTGTTCGGGATATTAGTGCTATCATAGCTGAAGAAGGAGTGAACTTGAGTGAGTTTAATATGGCTAATCATGATAATATTACCTCACTGTATTTTACTTTGGAAGTAAGAAGTACAGCTCAGCTAACTAAAATAGTAGCTAGAGTTCACGCGGTGTGGAATGTGATAAACGTAGTAAGGAAAGGAGTGACAGATGCCAAGCAGCAAGTCGCTTAATAAAGCAGCTCGCTCATCAGAGAAGAAGCGATTACGGAATCGCTCAATACGGAGTAGTGTCAAGACCCATATAGCTAAGGCGGAAAAGCTTATTGACGCCAAGGGAGAATTGGCACATCAGGAAACAGTAGTAGCTATAAGTACCATAGATAAGGCAGTAAGCAAAGGGGTTTTCCATCGCAACAAAGGTGCCAGGCTTAAATCTCGAGCAATGAAGAAGCTGAATGATGCCATTGCGGTGAGCCCAAGCCCTGAGCGTAGTGAAAGAAAAAAGAAGCAGTCTCAAAGAGATGGAGGTTAATGTCTCTTGATCACTAAGTCGCTTTCTTCAAAGCAGGAACATATTCTCAATTTTATCAATGACTTTTTGCGTGACAAGGGTTATCCCCCTAGTGTTAGGGATATCGCTGTTGGATGCGGGATAAGTTCTACCTCAGTTGTAGCTTATAACCTAAATAAATTGGAGTCAGCAGGCTATATCCGTCGTCATAGCGATATATCTCGAGGAATTGAGTCCTTAGCCAAAGAGCAAAGAGGCGGGAAGCTTGTTTATGTTCCCGTTGTAGGGGTGATAGCTGCTGGTGAACCTATTCCTGTGCCTGCTTCCGACACAGGGAATATTATTTCTACCGAGATGTTGGAGGTGGGTGAAGAATTAACCCATGGCAGGCAGAATATTTATGCCCTTCGAGTGAAAGGCGACTCTATGTTAGATGCTTTGATTAAGGATGGTGATATCGTTTTGATGGAGCACGCAAATGACGCTGAGAATGGTGATACGGTAGCGGTTTGGCTTAAAAAAGAGCAGGAGGTCACGCTCAAGAAGTTTTTCGTTGAGCCAAATAGTATCCGCCTGGAGCCAGCAAATAGTCAGATGAAACCCATTTATGCAGCTCCAGATAACATTGAGGTTCAAGGCAGAGTGCTTGCTGTAATTCGGCGTATGACATAGCTTATGAAATGCAAAAATACAGAGCAAAGGTTAAAAAGTTTTGCATCCTGAGTTGTAATTTTGACTTTTCACCTTTGATTTTTAATTTGGTATGATGTTACCCCAATTTCAGGCGGTAGGGCGGGCTCTCTTTACTCAAGGGCTTGTTTCCTGCCATAGTGGTAACCTTAGCATCAAGCTTGGAGAGCATCTGCTTATTACTCATCGCGGCAGCATGCTGAGTTCCATTGGGGAAGCAGATTTGGTCAGGACCGGAATTACTAAAAATGATCGAGCTACACCTTTAGCTTCAACGGAGTTGGAAGTCCATCGCTCTATCTATAAAAAGACTTCGGCAATGGCAATAGTCCACGCTCATCCACCTTATGCTGTTGCCCTATCTTTCACAGAAAAAGAGATTATACCTTGTGATACGGAGGGGCAGGCTGTGCTGCCCAAAGTGCCCATCTTGGGAAAGCAAGTAACGGTGAAAGCTGGAGGCCTTGCTGAAGAGATATCTGAAGCCTTAAAGCAACATAAAGTGGTCTTGGTACAAGGTCACGGAAGTTTCGCTGTTGGTCAATTGCTAGAGGAAGCCCATTACTGTACCAGTATCCTGGAACAGAGTTGCCACCTTCTCTACCTGCTCAAGAGCTTAAAAACAGAACCTAATGCTAGTATTTCTTCCCTATCTACTGAGGGCTAAACTCTGCCAGTTTGGAGCTCTACGCTTTTATAGGTTCAGGGGAAACTAACGTACACCAGTCAGGGTATTTAGGATTTCTCCCCAGTATTACTGGAGCAAGGAGTTTTTGTAATTCACTGGTTATTTTGCCAACCTTGCCTGTGTTTACCAGTCGGTAGTCAATTTCTACAACCGGTGCTATATTGGTTGCGGTGCCAGTAAAGAAACACTCTTCAGCCAGATAGAGTTCACTCCTATACACTTGCCTCTCAATTGTATCTATGCTTAGCTCATTTTTGGCTAGTTTTATAACTGTATCCCTGGTAATTCCTATGAGGATATCACTTAAGGAAGAAGGAGTGATCAAGTTTCCCTTGCTAACAAGAAAGATATTCTCACCACTGCCTTCAGCTACGTGTCCATCATGGGTTAGTAATATTGCTTCATCAAAGCCGCCTTCACATGCTTCACTTTTAGCCAGGGCGCCATTTACATAGGCGCCGCAAATCTTACCTCTTGGAATCATAGTATCATTGATGCGGCGCCAGGAGGAAGTGCAGCAACGAACACCTTCTTCGGCAGCGAGGTAAGGAGGAAGCGTGGTCACAATTATAAAGAAATCATCTTCCAGATCATGGAGGCGGACTCCTATACTTTCAGAGCTTTTATAGGCTAGAGGACGAATATATACACTTTCCTGGTAACCGCTTCTTTCCACGAGTTCTACGGTCAATTGGCATAGTTCATCAACAGAGTATGGAAGATTCATTCTCAGGAGTCGAGCACCATCGAGCATGCGCCTGTAGTGGTCCTGAATCCTGAAGAGGCAGAGCTTTTTCCTCTCACTATCCCAATTACCACGAATGCCCTCAAAGCAAGCGCTGCCATAATGGAGAGCATGAGTTAAAACCCCAATTTTGGCTTCAGATAGTGGCACAAACTGTTTATGAAAAAAGGCGTAAGGTGGCATTATTTTTCCCTCCTCGCAATTATAAATCTGGATTATACCTTCATCTCAAGTAAATAATCAATCATGTCTTAGCCGAGGTACTCATATTTTGCCAGTTTTTATCGCTGTCGGTCCATATTTCCTTCGAATTAACTCTATAGCTCCTTCCAATTGCTCTAGTTTTCTTGCTCTGGAATCGAACATATGCAGCTGCCTTTGTTCCCCAACCAGATTTGATACTCTAACGCCTATGAGGCGAGCGGGCTTTGCGCTTTGTGCTAAAGCCTCATTCAGCAATTGCAAAGCTGTGGTGAAAGTAACCTTATTATCATTGCTGGCTCCCCTTAAGGTAATCTGGCGGGTGATTGTCTCAAAATCAGCATACCTCAGCCTAATAGCTATACATCTCGCCCTTTTGTTTTGGCACCTCAGCTCCTCGCCAATTTCCTGGCATACCCAATGCAGGTTAGCCTCAAGGAAATGACGGTCTAGGGTATCTTTAGCGAAGGTAATTTGTTTGCTAATGGACTTTGGTTCACCTGGCGCCTCTACACTTCGCTCATCTATTCCCTTGGCGTAGCTATGAATTACTATCCCAAACCCTCCAAAATTTTCCTTGATTACTTCTAAAGGAAGCGATGCCAAGTCACTGATGGTGGTTACGCCCATGTGCTTTAGCGCCTGTTCCGTTTTTTTACCTACCCCGGACAATTTAGCTACAGGAAGAGGATTAAGAAAGTCTTGTTCCCCTCCCGGAGCTATTTCCAATAAGCCGTCAGGCTTACATAAATCAGAGGCAATCTTGGCTACCACCTTACATGTAGCGATGCCCACTGAAGCAGTAAGCTTGAGCTCCTTATGTACTCTTTCTTTTATGGCAAGGGCTAGTTTCTGAGCAGAGCCATAAGGTTGTTCATATCCAGTAACATCAAGGTATGCTTCATCAAGCCCTAAAGGCTCTATGCGAGGAGAAAAATCAGCTAGAATTCCCATAAATTTGGCTGAAGCTTCTCGATAGCGAGGCAAGTTAGCCTGTATAAAGATAGCCTGGGGACAAAGACGGCGTGCCCGGGATAACGGCATACCGGCATGGATGCCGAAGGGCCGTGCTTCATAGGAAGCAGAAGCAACTACGCCACGGCGCTCAGGGTCTCCGCCAACAATCACCGGCTTGCCCTTAAGCCCAGGGTTCATCGTCTGCTCCACAGAAACGAAGAAAGCGTCTAAATCAATATGAAAAACACAGCGAGCCATGGCTTGAATTAGAGATTAAGAGCTAATTGCCTCTAGAAATAACCTGTTTCAACCTTCTCTCAAAAACGCTTCTTTCCAAAAGCACCCTTCGTTGGCACTTGAGGCATTTAAGACCGATATCGGCGCCAACCCTTACTACCTCCCATTCATAACTGCCGCAGGGGTGTGGTTTGCGCAGCCGAACTACATCGCCGAGCTTTACGTCTACAGTCATTTTGGGGTCGTTTAACAATCCTTCCTATATTATTCTAACCTCTTCGCTTCCTGTCATTCTGAGGGAGCGAAGCGACCGAAGAATCTCCTCTTCAGTTCCTTCCTATCGTCAGGACTCGGAGCTTCGGCTTACCAGGAGAGGCTCCGCAAAGTAATCTCTCCGTGCGTTTGAGATTGCTTTGGCACTCTGTGCCTCGCAATGACGAAAGAAAGGGTGACAAAATAAACGCTCTCATTGCGCTTCTGGGCGGGAAGGCAAGTAGGAATTGATCTGGTTGCGTATCTTCTCAGCTACATCTCTAGCTGCTTCAGCAAAATCCTTCCCCCTTGAAGCATATAGAATTTGCCGAGATACATTGATAATTGCTTTCTTTCCCCGGGCGTCTACTCCGTATTTAACTGCGGAAGCTAAGTCTCCTCCCTGAGCTCCAATGCCTGGAATGAGCAAGTACATTTCAGGGCAAATTGAGCGGACTTTCTTTAGTTCCTCGGGATAAGTAGCTCCTACTACTAGGCCAATGTTGCCATGTATGTTCCATTCCTTGGCTTTTTGGGCTACTACTTCGTATAGTGGTAAGCCCTCAGTGCAAAGATTCTGAAAATCCAAAGCTCCCTTGTTTGATGTCCGACACAAGATGAATATTCCTTTATCTTGATAGTTTATAAAAGGCTCTATGGAGTCAAAGCCGAGGTAAGGATTGACTGTAGTGGCATCAAAGCCAAAAGCGGAGAAAAGAGCTTTAGCATAGGCCCTGGCAGTATTGCCTATATCGCCGCGCTTGGCATCGCCAATTATGGGAATATCACTAGGTATATGCTCGATGGTCTTGTCCAAAATGCTGAGTCCTTCAATTCCCAAAGCTTCATAGAAAGCCAAGTTGGGCTTATAGGCACACACCAAGTCATGGGTGGCATCTATGATAGCTTTGTTGAATTCTAGAACATCTATCTTGGGCATGAGGTCTGGGTTAGGGTCAAGCCCAATGCAAAGTAAACTCCCATTTTTCTTGGTAGCGTTAAATAACTTACTGATAAAGGACATGGGCTATACTTAATTTTTAATAATTAATCAAGGTACTGGAACTTCTAGCCACCACTTCACCACGCTGATTTGTGTAACTCGTCTCGTAAACGAAGAAAAGCATCTTACCTACTTTGCCCTCACGCTCAAAAACATTAGCTAGTTTGCTGCGCGAGGTGATGATATCGCCGAGTCTCAATGGTAAGGAAAATTCCCACTCTCCTCCTCCGGCCAGTATATGCTTACGAGGTGGTGGTATCTCTGGCACTAACGATAGCACTGAGCCCGGTCGGGAATCAGGAGGAGATACTGTCATAAGGGCACATAAAAGCCATGGCGGAGCAACAATGCCACCATATTGGGCCTCTTGAGCATATTCTTCATCCTGCCATAAAGGATTGGAATCGCCTACTGCTCGAACAAACCTTCTGATTAGTTCCTTTTCGAGTTCAAATTCAATCGGCTTTGCTTCCGTACCTATTCTCTTTTGCAATTCCTCCAGAGTAATGCTTTCTTTGGTCAACCTTAATTCCCCTTTCCTGATTATAGTTAGCTGTGCTTACTCTGACTTTTTTACTTGTTTTCCACCTGTTATTTCTGATTGCGAAGTTTGGTTCCTAGAAGGGAGAGTCACAAGTGCAGTGCCTGGCGTAGTTTTCTCCCCTCTGGGGTTTTCTGTCCACACATCAAGCTCTACATAATGCTCTCCACCCGTTATATGCTTCTCCCTTACCTTCCCTTTCATAGTTATATTTTGGTCAGGAACATCCATGCCTCGATATTGGCAAGTTAGCCCCTTTAGCATGCCCTCTGTACCAATCCAATCGGTGAGCAATTGACCTATGAAAGCGGCTTTCAATCTGCCGTGAACGATAACCCCATTGAGCCCCTGGCTTTGAGCAAAGTCCTTATCATAGTGAAGCTCATATAGGTCTCCTGAAGCTCCTGCCCACATCACCAACTGCCGCGTTGAGGGACGTTTGGTCAATGATGGTATCTCCATGCCTTCACTCACGTCCTCGTAAAATACCTGCTCTGCCATTTTCCTAACCCCCCTGCTTCTGAATAGTCAATTAAATTGTAACCGTCCTTTGCTATCTTTTCAATATAGTGGAGTGAGGGGTATTTAGCAACACCTATATGTCGTTCTAAGCCCTTTACCTCCTGCCATTCTGAGCGCAGCGGAGGACCTCATAGCGCTCAGGGCGAGCACAACGAGGAATTCAGACATTTCTCCTTCGCTTTGTTCAAAATCGGGGGTAACAAAATAAGCAGTCTCCGCGATATCAAGTAGATGATATAATTACCAATTATTAGAAGCAAATGAATTATAGCCAAGCTGAAGAATATCTCAGCAGTTTTATTGATTATGAGAAAATCCCCGGGGGTTCTTATGCTTCGCCCGATTATAGTTTGAAGCATGTAGAAGAACTTCTGCAACGAATGAGTGACCCTCATTTGGCAGCTAGGACGATACATATTGCGGGCACTAAGGGGAAAGGAAGCATAGCGGCTATGATTGCTCAGGTTTTGACCATCTCAGGCTATAAAACGGGGTTATATACATCCCCCCATCTTCATAACTTGAGGGAGCGCATTAGAATAGATGGCCATCTGATTACAGAGGGAGAGTTCGCTGCCCTAACAGCGAAAGCGAAACCTTATTTCGAAGCAATAAATGCCATTGCAGTGAGCCAGAGCTCTGAGCGTAACGAAGAGCAAGCGGAGCAAGCTTGCCAGCAATTGACTTTCTTCGAAGCCCTGACCGCATTGGCCTTCGCCTATTTCAAGAATAAAACTGCAGATTTTCAAGTGCTGGAAGTAGGCTTAGGGGGCAGGTTTGATGCTACTAACGTAGCCAATCCTGAAGTCTGCATTATAACCCCCATCAGCCTGGACCATACTGATATTCTAGGTAATAGCTTGAGAGAGATAGCTTTTGAGAAGGCAGGCATTATTAAGCCTGGCAGCTTGGTGGTGCTCTCTCCCCAACCAGAAGAGGTAAGTTCAGCAATCAATGATGTTTGTCATAAACAAGGAGCAAAGTTGGTTCGAGTAGGCAGAGATGTTACCTGGCATGGGATAAGTGGCGACCTCTACCATCAATCACTTGTGGTTGATGGTAGAATGGGCAACCACCATCTTACTATTCCGCTCCTGGGCGATTACCAGCTTGAGAATGCAGCTGTTGCTGTAGCCGCTTTAGAGATATTGGCATCTTTAGGCTTCAACATCGCCGCTGAGGATATTGCCAAAGGGCTTGCTCAGGTCGAATGGCCGGGGCGATTCCAAATTCTAAATCGTCAGCCTATAGTGTTGGTTGATGGAGCTCATAACGTGGCGTCAATAAGAAGGCTGGCAGAAAACATTAAAGCATATTTCAATTATGACCAAATCTTCCTCATTATAGGATCATCCTGCGATAAAGACATACCGGGGATGGTGAAAGAATTAGTTTCTCTCTCCCCCCGAGTCACGATTACACATTCTTCGCACCCTCGCGCTGCTTCTCCTTCAACTGTAGCTACTGAGTTTCTCAACTGGAGCATTAAGGCCAAGACCACTGATACGGTGGCCCATGCTTTATCTCAATCTTTATCTCTAGCCAGCGCGACAGACCTTATCTGTGTTACTGGCTCCTTATTTATAGTAGCGGAAGCTTTAGATTATTTCTCTGAGGGCTGAGTCGTTGTAGGAGAGCTAAGGGCTTCCTTGGGTAGCATGTTGCCCAGCATCTGTTGTAGCGCCATGACGTGACTGCATGTCCCCCATTGGGAGAAGAAATAGCAAGAGCAGTGCCATTTCCCGTTAGCATAGCTTAGCTTATGGTTATCATTTTCTCCGTGGAAAACGACCGTGAAACCTGAAAAGCTAACACGCTCTGGTTCCTGAGCATATCTTTTGGCTTTTTCGATCTTCCCGATAAGACTTGACCTCATCCACATGCCCTCCTTTTTACCTAAAACAACTCTAAGCAAAGTATATAACAGGGCTTAGGAAAAGTCTATTTAAACTGCGGGGGGGGATTGGCACAGAAGAAAATAGAGGAGGTAACAACACCGCATTTCTTCATGTTGGTGCCCACGTTTTTACTTCGAATGTCCTAAAATATGCCAAACTCTAGTTTATCAAGGGCTTCAGACTGCTCCTTATTCTCAATACTGGTATGTCTCATGGTTGTATTAAGGCTTTTATGGCTAGCTCACCCCGGTCAGCTCTGGATACTTTGCACTATATCACAAATACAGTTGCGCTTCGTGTTCTGCCCCCAGTCCCCGGGACTTTGTGGTGATAGACAGAATTTGGGTCCGATATTCAGAATAGAGCTATTGCAAATTACCATGGGTCACTCAACCAGCCCTTCTTTTAAACCAATAGCCACTGCTTGGGCTCTGTCAGAAGCATCAAGTTTTCGGAATATGCTTTCCATCTTTGATCTAATAGGGTAGGAAACTACTTGAGCCTCTTTTAATTCTTCTTGAGACACGCCTTCATTGGTAGCCACTTTGGTTGTTCCAAAGTATAATGACTCTGCATCCAACCCATAAACGCCACCAGTAACTCCTTTAATATCCCCAAGGAGAGTAAAGTGAACGACTTGATTTACCCTGGAGCAGGGAAAAGTGTTAAAATTAATTTATTAGGGAGGATATGAGAAAATGAGCGATGTCTTAGATGAAGCCACGGCGCTTATTAGATGCAAGGAATGTCCTTGGTACAAGAATTGCGTGACTCCAA
>CAZQDF010000011.1:0-15227 GCA_964592065.1 uncultured Dehalococcoidales bacterium
AAGAACTTGCTAAAATCCCTGGACAAGTGTTACCTATGTGGTCAGCCAGCACAGCATTGCAAGCCGCTGCCTAATCGCTTTTCTCTTAAAGCACCACTAATGATAAAATCATAAAGCGGCTATGGGAGATAGAACGGAGCAACAAAGGGCATACATAAACGAAAACTGAAGCTGAAATTCTTAGGGTGCCTAATAGGAGCAGCTATAGGCGATGGACTCGGTAGTGGGCAAGAGGGAAAAGGGATGGCCCAGAGCGAAAAGGTTGAGTCTTTAGTGGAAAAGCCAGAACAGCTAACTTACACTGACGATACTCACATGACAATTGGAGTTACAGAATCCTTGGTAGCAAACAAAGGCTTTAATGGTGAGCACATGGCCCAAACTTTCCTAAGGAACTATGAGACTGAACCGTGGCGCGGCTATGGTCCCGGGCCTCCCAGGATTTTCAGAATGATAAAAACCGGCGAACCATGGAATAGTGCTGCAAGTAAACTTTATAACGGCGGCTCCTTAGGAAATGGTTCAGCAATGAGGGTAGCACCTGTAGGACTCTTATACTCCAACGACCCAGCAAAATTGAGGGAAATTGCTTACCAATCGAGTTCTATCACCCATTCTCACGAATTAGGCAGGGAGGGAGCAGCACTTCAGGCCTACGCCGTAGCCCTCGCCCTCGACACACCTTCAGATAAGGAGATAAACCAAAAGGATTTCCTTCTAAAACTCCAGGATTTTGCTCAAAATCGGTTATATGAGAAAAAGATAGCCCAAATAAAAGAGTTACTTGGTGAGCAAGACAAAGCAAGAGTGGTTGCTGTGCTAGGAAATGGTATAGAAGCACTAAGGTCGGTGCCAACTGCCATCTACTCCTTCTTAAGGCAGCCAAGGTCATACAAGGATACGGTGATTTATGCCATAAGCCTGGGGGGCGATACTGATACTATAGCTTCTATGGCCGGGGCCATTTCAGGAGCATACCTCGGCCTAGACGCCCTCCCTGAAGAATGGAGAGCAAAACTGGAAAACAGAGCTTACATCGAAACCCTGGCGGAAAGGTTATGGCAACTTACAACCTTCCCTCGCGAGTATTGACTTTTAAACCCTCAGTGGTAATATAAAAAATGGAGGTTTGTGATAGTAAGGGAATAAAAATTTAAGAAAGGAGGTGAGTAAAGATGCCAGGAGCATGTGGCATAGCTTGTGAGATTTGTGTGCTTCATGAGAGGGAAATGTGCCCAGGATGCGCTTCCGGGACCGATCCCAAGGCACCAGCGTTCGTGGAGACGCTGAAGGGGTTCGGGGTATCCTGCCCTGTGCTTGAGTGCGCCATAAAAAATAAGGTTGATTATTGCTTCAGGTGTGAAAAATTTCCCTGTGATATCCATTATCAGGCGGCAGTCCCCTACACCAAGGAGCTCTTAGATGTGTGGAAGGGGTTTTTGAAGAAGTAAGCAGGTTTCGCTCATCTGAGGATTATAAGGAAAGCTGATTACTGCCCATATTCTCATAAGGAGGTAAGACACAAGCGAAGGTATAGGTTTGCCTATTATCCAGGCATTCGGGCTGACAAAGAAATTCAATAGTCTGATAGCAGTAAATAAGCTTTTACATAATTTTATCAGGCCCCGATGCCGGGAAAGAGCTAAGCTAAACCCTATCCCAGCACATAAGCACTGGAAGCGATACTTGGAGCTGATGAGATTCTCTTCTATTGGAAAACAAGGGGCTAAGCCTGTAAAATATCAATAAAAGGAGGGAGGATGAAGAGAAATTTAGCAGCTTACATATTGAGCGTCGTTGCCATATGTACCTATATGCCTCATTTCTGGTACGCTGGTACTATGGCTGGCTCTGTGCTCTGGGGCATAGCTGGTGCTTGTGCCATAGCATCAATCTACTACACCATGGCTGTACGAGGAAAAACAGAAGAGGCCACGAAATGGATGCTACATGCAGCATTTGTCTTTGGATGCATAGTGTTGATTGGCTTGGCTATAAGCGCCTCATTCCTTCTCGTCCCAGCAATAAAATAGCCGCCGTCGCAGGTTATATTAGACAGTCTTGCCTAAGGGTATCCACTTCCCATGAAGCAGTTCTTCGTGTTACTGCAGTGAGCCAAAGCCCTGAACATAGTGAAGAGGAAGCGAAGCAATCCCCGAAGAAGGGAAGCCAAATGAGAGACTGCCTCGGCACCTTGTGCCTCTCAATGACAAGGAAGGTAATCGTGTATCTTAAGGCATTGAATGAGCACAGACTCTTGTTAACCTCAGCTAGAATTTCATACACGGCTGGGAGATTGCCATGGTCAAAGTAGTGACTGATAGTAGCTGTGATATTCCTCCCCAAATAGCTCGCGAGCTCTCCATTAACATAGTGCCACTCTATATCCAATTTGGGGGCAAAACTTACCGCGATGGCATAGATATTGACGTTGATAGACTATATCACGAGCTAGCTCATGGCCAGGAAGCTCCCAAAACCTCTGTGCCTCCACCAGGCGATTTCATCAAAGTGTATAGCAATTTGGCTACCGAAACTGACCAAATTATTTCCATTCATCTCTCTTCGGGATATAGCGGCACATACAACACAGCAAGGTTAGCTAAGGGCTACTTAGAGGATAAATGCCGTGTGGAAGTAATAGACTCAAACTCAGTTTCCGCAGGGCTGAACCTCATAGTCATAGCTGCTGCTAAAGCAGCCCAGGAAGGCAAAAACTTAGACCAGATTATTGACTTAGTGCATCAAATCATCCCACGAATTCGCATGTTCGGTAAAATTGATGACTTCCCCTACCTTTTTAAAGGGAAGCGCCTTCGCCTAACAAGGGGACTAATTCTCTTAGGGAAAATAAGCACGGTACTGCGTATCAAGTTGTTAGGCGAGGTCTACGGTGGCAGCAAAATACGCTCTCCGTCCTTTGTCATTGGTCGTAAAATGGCATTGAGTCGGTTAAAACGATGGGCGAAGGGCTTTATAGATATCAAAGAGCTAGCAATCGCCTACTCTACAATGTTTGATGAGGCGGAGATGCTTGCTGAGCACCTGGAACCGCTATTTCCCAAGGAACGCATGCTTATTACCAGACTTGGCTGTGTCGCATCCACATATGTGGGGACTGGAACTTTGATTATGGCCCTTCTAGTAGGTCAAAAACCAGATATGTTATACACTCGCAAGGAGCTGTGATATGTCTTGGCAGCCACCAGAGGGAGTGAACGAATATTTGAAAGCGACAGAGCTATGCGACTGCGACAATGCTGAATTACAAAGAAAGGCAAAGGAGCTCGTCAAAGGCGCTGAAACACCAAAAAACGCGGCACTGAAGATTTTCTACTTTGTAAGGGATGGAATACCTTGGAGCTTAGACCACTGTGATACAAAAGCTTCGGTAACATTGAAAAAGAGATGGGGAGACTGCGTTAATAAAACTAGCCTTCAAGTTGCTTTGCTGCGTGCAACAGGGATTCCTGCAAGATACCATCAAGGCAGAATAAAGAGGGAATGGGTCAAACGCATTGTCACCAGGTTTATGTACAATAGAATCCCGGAGATTATATGGTTTCACTCTTGGTGTGAGTGCTATCTCACCAAGAGAT
This sequence comes from uncultured Dehalococcoidales bacterium, assembly GCA_964592065.1. GTDB lineage: Bacteria > Chloroflexota > Dehalococcoidia > GIF9 > AB-539-J10 > JAFGBN01. The sequence continues at coordinate 3,600 of CAZQDF010000011.1, forward strand.
GGGTTGCCTGCGACTCTATATTCGACGAAGCGCTATTTAAGGCAATGCTCAACGAAGATTTGGTTACACGAGAGCAAATTCCTAGCATCGATTGGGATGGTGAAAATAGCTTAATCGTCATGAAGCCCTGGTTCATAGAGGGTGCAGGAAGTTTTCCTTCCCTTGATGATGTATTCAGAAAGGCAGAGAAGGAGATTAAACGCCCAAGGGTTCCTGCCCAACTTTTTGGACGGTTTTTCCTTGCCCTTTCCAACCAGCATACAGACAGACTTCGCAAGAGAAAGTAAGACAGCAACCCTCTAGATTTCTATATATGAAATTCCACTATATCACTATCCTGAAGTACATGTTCCTTGCTAACCCTCTGCCCATCATATTTCCCCGAACCCCAAACGGTGGCATACTTCAACTTGCTGCGGAAATCCTTATGGATAGATTCAGCCGCCTCCTCTACTGTGCTACCCTTCTCTAATATCATAGGGTCAGTTAAGTCAGCCTTGCTACCAGGAGTTTTGGTATAAACTCGGATGATATTCAGAGAACGATAAATTGTTCTTTTAAGCCCCTCCAGGCCACTCCCTTCTTTGGCTGAAATAGAAACCAGGGGAAACAGCTCAGCATATTGTGACCATAAGGTTCTCCAATTGCCGCTTGAACCCTCCAGGTCATTCTTATTCCCTACAATCAGCATCTTCATGGGATAACTTCCCGGAGTTACCCGAATAGCATCATTCACTAAAGGCTCTATTCTTGCCTCTCTTAGCCACTGAAGAGTGGCCTCCACCTGGCTTATTGGCTCCAAGGATAAAGCTATTACGACAGCAATGAGATCGGCATTCCTAAGGGCATTAGCCAGTAGTATTCTCACTTCCTTATGCCCTATGGGTGGCGTGTCCACCAATTGAATCTGAATATTCTCAAACTTCGTCATTCCCAGGATAGGGGTTTGAGTGGTGAAAGGGTATTCAGCTATCTCGGGGATAGCCTCAGTTATCGCTGCCAATATTTCTGATTTGCCCACATTGGCTGGCCCTACTAGCATCACCTGCCCAGCACCCTCTTTTCTAACATAGAAGCCTGCCCGTTTAGCTGTGGCATACTTCCTTTCCGCTTCTTGCGATAACTTAGCAATCTTCCGCCTTAGCCCAGCATGGAGCTTATCAGTGCCTTTATGCTTAGGCATAATGGCAAGCATAGTTTGTAATGCCTCAATTTTCTCCTCAGGCTCCTTAGCTAGCCTATATCTCTTCTCAGCCTCAAAATACTGTGGCGGTAAATTTGCTGGCATATTTTTATTTTAACACCCCACCCTATGCAATGGGCAAAAATTGCTATAATGGTCTGGATGGGCCATGAGTGTTAGCATCACTGTTTATGGGGGTGCCGGAGTTATCGGCGGAAATAAGATTTTGCTTGAGGCAGACGGCACAATAATATCCTTCGATTTTGGCATTAACTACGACCTGTGGTCTCAATACTTCGAGGAATATTTGAAACCTCGTACCATTAGAGGCCTAGCCGACCTATTTGAAGTCGGCCTTCTTCCTCCCTTGAGAGGCATTTATCGAGCTGAATTAGAACCATCATGGGACAACGTCTGGGCAAGACTACCCTCCCCTATCAAAGACATTCATTTGGATGCCATCCTACTCTCCCATGCCCATATGGACCATAGTGGTCACATATCATTTCTAGACCCCGATATCCCCATCCTGTGCAGTTCCACCACGGCATTCCTCACCAAAGCAATCCAGGATTCAAGCAGAGCGGACTTCGAGAAGGAAGTTTGTTATGTCATGCCTCGCGAGGAGCAAGGACAGTTGCTTGCTACCCGCAACTATAAGAAACATGCCTCAATTCAAAGGCAATTCTACTTCCCCGAGCTAGCGTCGCTCTCTCCAGAAGCACAAGATTTTTGGCAAAAGCCAATCGGAGCAAGACAAATGGACTATCGACCTCCGAAGACCACCAACAAGATTGGCAATCTCGAGGTGAGGTGCTTCCCTGTTGACCACTCTATTTACGGAGCAACAGCCTTCGCTGTTGAAACTAGCCAGGGGTGGGTAGCCTATACTGGAGACTTAAGGTTGCATGGCAAATCGGGGTATAAGACCAGGGAATTTGCTACCGAGGCAGCAAAACTTCAGCCCATCATACTTCTATGTGAAGGGACAAACATAGGTGAAGAAGCCAGCGCTGTGACTGAGGAAGAAGTTATGCACAACGCCTGGCAAAAAGTTACGGAGGCCAAGGGTAAGCTCGTGGTCGCCGACTTCGGCCCCAGAAACCTTGAGAGATTATTGACATTTAAGGAGATTGCTAAAAAATGTGGGCGAAGGCTTGCTATCTTACCCAAAGACGCCTATCTTCTACAATCCCTACACCTCATGATGCCTGAAATACCTGACCCTATCGCTGATGATACGCTGGTGGTTTATGAAGAAGTCAAAGCGGCTGCTGCTTGGGAGAGCAAGTTGCTAACTCATTATAAAACCAAGGGCAAGGCGGCCCAACCCAGGGATATCAGGCACGATGAAGGAGACTATATTCTCTGTCTCAGCTTCTGGGACATCAATGAACTGATTGATATTGAGCCAAACAGAGGAGGGATGTATATCTACTCATCCAGCGAGGCTTTTGACGAAGAGCAGCGCATTGATATCAGGAGATTAAGGCGATGGATTGACCATTTCGGGCTCTCGCCAGTTGGTGTTCCCGATGTGAAAACGGGCAAGCCAATTGAAAGTGAGCAAGGTTTTCACAGCTCGGGACATGCTTCAAGCTCGGAATTGATGGAGCTCATCGACACAATCAATCCTAAAATAGTGATTCCCATACATACGGAAGAACCTGAACTCTTTCAAGCCAAGATTGGTACTCAGAGGCAAGTTATTATTCCTGAACTAGGGATACCAATCAAGGTGCCCCCTTAAACAAGTTCCTTAATTGTCACCCTGAGCGATAGCGAAGGGTCTATAGCAAGCTTACTAGCACTGTTTATTTTGGCACCTTGAGCAACTAGCGAAGGGTCTAGATTCTTCGCTTCGCCCAGAATCTACATATAGAGTTGCTAAACACCTGCTTCCCTTCCTTTGACAGGAGGAGATTAAGATAAGGGTAAACAACTTAATACGGGGATTTGTCTTGCGCTTGCCAGGCAAAGACAACCCCCCACCACCTTTATCATTGCTAGCGAAGCAATCTTATGCCCAATAAATCAGTGTTCCAACCCCCTCGCTAGCGACTCTAGCTTGCTAGCCGTGCTCGAGGCCTTGTCTCGGCGATCATCAATTTTGACTGTGGTTACCACCCTGGCAACTCCTTCACCAAAGGTCGCTTCGTGCATCTTCTTTACCACCGTTAGAATCTTGTCCAGGTCACCTTCTATGATTGTCCCCATTCCGGTTAACTCATACTTTATATCCTTCTCCTGTTGCAAGACCTTAACTGCCTGAGCTACATACCTGCTAACCGAAGCGCTTTTCGTCCCCAGGGGAACAACGCTTACCTCTGCTATTGCCATTTTTTATGACCTCCTATCGTTATGCTTAACCGAATTTAACCGAGCTAAACTCAGCTCTGTCAACCTTCGCAAATAAAGGCCAGTAGCTTCATGCGCATCATCAGCCCCCAAAAGGTACATTACTCTTCCTTCTGCCTGTTTAATCTCGTCAGGGCAAATTTGAACTCTGGCTGATTTCCGAAAGCTCCGTACATTAAGGCAAACACATCTGTCGGCAGGAGCAGGCTGAAAGCGAGGCTACCTTTGCCCCGCAGATACGTGCGAACCTCCAGCAGGACAACTAATAATGGCTTTAGACACAACCTTACCCTCTGGTACTCCTCTATACAATTGGTGACAGTTTATACTGGGCTGAGTTATTCTTCCTCTGTCACAATACGCGAAATAGCCATAATCCGTGGCCTCACCGAATAAGAGGTCCGGAGATTGTTATCCTTTCCTCTACCAGTAAGAGCCAACCCAGCTCGCCTGGTAGGCTGATTTAACCGGAGGCCGCTTGAGGATAACATCTTCACGGATGTCTGTTCCTATCCCTGGCGAGGTTGGAATCTTCAGGTAGCCATTTTCATATTCAATAGGAGCAGTCAGAATCTCGTTATAGAGTTCCATGTACGGGAAGAAAAGTTCCTGAATGATAAAATTAGGGATGCACGCATCCAGTTGCAAGCTGGCAAGGGTGCCAATGGGGCCATTGCAATTATGGGGCTGAACCGAAACGTAGTAGGCTTCGGCCATAGCAGCAATCTTCCTTAGCTCCAGGATGCCCCCGGTATGGCAGCAGTCAGGCTGAATAATACGCGCTGCCTGCTTCTCAAGGAGAGGGCGGAAGTCCCACCGGTTGAAGAGATGTTCTCCGGTTGCCACAGGAAGATTAATGGACCTCTGCACTTCAGCCATAGCGTCCACGTTATCAGGAGGAATAGGTTCTTCGTAGAAAAACGGGTCAAATTGTTCCAGTTTCTGTGCCATGCGGGTTGCGCTCCACATGTTAAAACGCCCATGGCACTCTATCAGGATGTCCACACTGGGTCCTACCGCTTCCCGAACTGCCTTCACGCAGGCGACGGCAAACTGCTCGTCTTCTTTGGATATAACCTGGCCTCCATTGCGGAAGGGGTCCCACTTCATAGCCGTGAAGCCTTTAGCTACCATTTCTTGGGCGTTTCGTGCTATAGATTCCGGAGTGTCGCCAGCTGTTATTTCAGTAACTGATTTCCGGAAAGCCCAGGCATTAGCGTAAGCCCTGACCCTATCACGTAGTTTCCCACCCAGGAGCTCATAGATGGGCACGCCGAGTGCTTTGCCTTTGATATCCCACAGCGCTTGCTCGATAGCGCTCAAGGCGCTTAACATGATAAGCTGCCCATACCAGAAGGTCTGCTTGCAAAGAGAAGTATATATGTATTCAATTTCAAAAGGCTCTTTGCCAATCAGAAAATCTTTATAACCTTCTATTGCTTTGGCGACTATTTCATCATAGATTTCAATGGAACCTTCTCCTACACCGCTTATACCACTATCAGTATAGATTTTGGCAAAGACCCAGTTGCCATGTACCCCCTGCATTCGGAAGACGCGCATATCAGTTATCTTCATTGGTTCACACCTCCATAAAATTTATTAAAATGTTGAATATTTAGCAGAGACATACTGTGTCCCTCAGATGCTAGTCTGGCAATCATAACGATGCATCCTTTGCAAGGTTTTGCAAGCTGCTTTAGCCTACAGTAGTGATTAGATGCCTTTCTAGTTTGGATTTACCATTGCAACCCACAATGAGGGAATCCTCATCCCTAATGGCTCTTGGCGCACCAATCATATACCCATAACACCTGCTTTGCCAAGTTTTTTGCGTAGCCCTGCATCCGAGGTAATCCTGACTTCATGGAAAACTCCAGCCTCAGCCGTTTGTCGAATTAAAGTATCAGTGCCTCCTGGCTCTTTTCACCACTCCAGGGCATTGCTTAAAAGCTTGAGCGTTTCAGGCTTTGGTTTTATCCCCTGACTTATGCTTCCCTCAGGGTGAGGACTGAAGCAAATAACTTTGCCTTTGCCGAAAGAAGATGCCACTATGGCAAATCTCCCACTTTTATACTTGGCAATTCCTTCTACATTCCCCCTTGCCACTATTTCAGGCCCATTTTGATAATAAATTTCAAGCTCACTTCCCAAGCCTTGAGTGACAGGATGCTCATCAAGGTATATTTTCCTCATTCCCGTGCCACTCTTTCTGATGTTTTCAATATCTATGAGCTCCAGTCCCTGAGGTCTGCCTGGAACTTCTACCATCTCAGCCGCAATGTAAGTTCCACCACAAATCCCTATGTAGCTCCCTCCTTCCCAGACAAAATTGCGAATCGCTTTCCTGCCAGCTTCTCCCAGAGCTGGCATATATTCCTGTGTATAGCCTCCCGGGACTATCAGGAATTTGAATTGCTCCAACTCTCCTTCTTTAATATCATTTTCATCCACAGCCTTATACTTTATGTCAAGTAAATCCAGCGCATAGGCAACATCCTTGAAAAGTACAGCTCCTTTTCCTGAATAGATAGTAACCTCTGCCACTTCTATAGACTCCCGACCTAAATCGGCTCTACAGGAAGAGCTTGTCACAAGTAAAGCTATTAGTAAACTCAGGATTACTCCCCAGCCCCTATTCACTCACTCCCTCGCCTATCTACAAACCCGGCTAATCAATTTTTGCCTATACACCGCCAATCTGAATATCCGAGATTGTTTAGCAACCTCAATTTTGTCATTCTGAGCCCTCTGGGCGAAGAATCTCTTGTAGACTCTTCGCTCCGCTCAGAGTGACAATTTATTACTAATAACCAACTTCGTATCCTTAATTATACTGGAAACAAGTCAAGCTCTTTTCTCGGTATCCGTATGATAAGCTCATACCTTCCTTGCCAGGAACAAGCAGGCAACATAAAACTATAATCAATTGCAGGATTCCTTATAGTTTTCCTGAACCTGGGCCGGCTTCAGCCAATGACTTGAGGAGAATTTACTCCTTTTAGCAACCTCTGCCAGCTTTGATTGGTGTGAAGAAAACCGAGGTCGAATGCTCGAGACCGATGATTATCGCGCCATTAGCAAATTAGTAAAGGATGCCAGCCAAAATATCTGCCAGGGAAGACGGCTTGTCCTTCTTGAAGGTGGCTATAACCACCAGGCGCTTTCCTGGCAATGGCAGCTTTCTGCAGCGCAATCGTAGTCCAGTTCCTCCATGTCCTCGAATGTGATTCGCTATTGAAGATTGGTAACGATTTCCGCTACACAGTGCATAAGCTCTAACCAATGGCTTCAGAGAGGAGGAGTTACTTTTTCTCTGATTCTTCTATTATCATCTGGGCTGCTAATCGAGCTGCCTTCCCCACTACCTTAGGGCACTCTACGTAACCGCCCGCCTTCCTGAACTCCTCATAATCGTTGAGGTCAGCAATATTAAAAGCCCGCCCCAGTCTAGCTTTTTGAATCTCCTTGCAAGAAGTGGAGCCAATTTCTTTTTCAAACCGACGAGATAATCTGTATCCGGCTGCCAGTGACCCCATCCAGTCTTCATCCTTAATATCCTCTTTGCCTAAAGCTATTCCTACAGCTAGAATCCCGCTAATCAGAGCACCACAAGTTTCCCCTCTCATGGCAACACCAGCACACAAAGGTATAGACGCCTTAAATGTTAAAGTGTCACCTAGTTTGAGATGGTCCAGGAGAGACTGCATAACACAGCGGGAGCAGCCATGATACTTAACTTCGTAGTCATGGGCCGTCTTTTCAATCCTGTCTAGAAGTTCCTCTTTGGAAGATTCTTGAACCATTATCGCCCTCCTTTAATATTCCAATTTCTTCATTACCGGCTTTACCTCGCCTTAATGCTCAAGAGCTTATCTCGCTGATCCTCAACTTCCATTGTGGTTCTTATTTTGGCAACTGCCTCATTAAAAGCTTCCTCCTGCATCTTTGCCGCCGCTTAAATTTTATCCATTCTCCTGCCGCAAGGCTACAATAGTCTGGGCTACAGAGCTTCTATGATGCTTATCTCCGCCATCGCCATTATAGCTATAATTCCTGCACAATTCCAGCATATGCCTCATCCACCCTTTCTTGTAACTCAATCGTGAGACGAGCTGCCTTAGCTCCCTTCATATAATGGTTAATCTCATCCAGAGATAGCTTTCGCCCTTTCCTATCCTTCAAATATGTGATGTATCACCAATCATATGAACGAGTACACTTCCTTGACTTCTTTATTGGTAAGCTTTATAGTAGGTATAAAAGGAGGTATTAAATGGGCAAAGCGGTAAAGATAAATATCACCTTGCCTGAGGAAGAGCTAAGAGAGGTGGATGCCTTCATTCAGAGGCAAGGGGATACCAGGAGTGGACTTATTCAACAATCGCTCCGATTTTTCATAGAGCAGAAGGAGAAGGTGGAGATAGAGAAAGAAAAACGGGAGGGGATGATAAAAGCAGCCTCGAAGATAAAGCAGTTGAGGAAAAAGTCAGGTGAGTGGGATGGGGTAGCTGAGATAAGGAAGTGGAGGGAGGTAAGGTGAAGGTGCCACCCAAATATGTAATAGATGCTAGCGTTGTGGTTAAGTGGTTCTCCAAGTTTGAAGAGGATGTTGAGAGCTCAGAAAAGCTGCTGAACAGCCACATTGAGGGAACATCTGTGCTCGTGAGCTGCTCTCTAGTTTTATATGAGGTCTGCAACGCCCTTCGTTTCAACCCAAATTTTGGGAAGGAAGATATATCAGGGGCAGCTATAAGTCTTCTTAAGCTGGAGCTTGAGCTAGTGGATTTCCCCGAGGTCTTTGAATCAGCAATAGGGCTTGCCTTTTCCCAGGACATTACTATATATGACGCAGCGTATATTGCAGTTTCACGCACACGTCATATTCCACTAATCACCGCTGATTATAAGCTCTTGGCTAAGATTAAGGATATACCTTTAGTCCTGCCTTTAAGAGAAATGAAGCTCTAAGCTCTGAAAAGGCTTCAAGACTACCTAATCGACCTTCGCATATATGCTGTCGATCTTACCCTGTAGCTCAATCGTGAGGCGAACTGCGCTGGCTACCCTCATATAATGGTTAATCTCATCCAGAGATAGCTTTCGCCCTTTCCTATCCCAATAAGATTTCCTCAAAAATTCCTATAAGCTCTCCTATTTCAGAATCTAATAAATTAGGGGTATACATCGTTAATCCCCCAGTAGTTAATTCTGCAACTTAATGAATGTGATGTGGAACTTAGTGATGGCCTTGTGAAGCTTAGATTCGCGATTGCCGAGGCAGAATCCAACAATCGAACGGCCACAGATTATCCTCAAAAGAAATTTGCTATGCAAAAAGGTCACTTGACAATACGATTTTATGCTGCTATGCTGCTACCAAAGGATAGAGGTAGTTGTCTTACGGGAGAGATGATGGTCAACAAAATTAATCAGAAACCTGTCGCAATAGACCTCTTTTCAGGAGCCGGTGGGCTGTCTGAAGGTTTCATCATGGCAGGGTTTCATGTTGCTGCTTCGGTAGAGAAAAACAAAATTGCGGCCGAGACTCAGAGATACAATCACACCCGCTGGAAGCAATGCCGGACCAAGGTTATTAATGATGACCTGCGAAACACTGTAGAGGTAATCGCCAAACTGCACGTCGAGGGTGTTGAGGCTGTTGATGTCGTTGTTGGCGGCCCTCCATGTCAAGGATTCTCGCGAGCAAACATGCGTACCCGCAACAGGGATAATTCTGACAATGAGCTCTTCCAGCAGTTTGTAAGCATCGTGGACGCATATAAGCCAAAGATAATTGTTCTCGAAAATGTCGCCGATTTAGCAGTATTTGAAAATGGTGAAGTTGTTGACGATATAATAGCTGTCCTTCGCTGTATTGGTTATGCGGTTGATATGGCCGTACTCAACGCTGTAAATCTTGGAGTCCCCCAAAAAAGGAGGCGGGTTTTCTTCATAGGAACTTGTTACAAAACCTCTATAGAGTTCCCGAACTCGGAAATAACCGACCCCGGCAAATTTGTTTCCGTTTGGGACGCTATATCAGATCTTCCGCCGCTGGTAAACGGTAATACGATTGATGAAATGCCCTACAGATCTAATGTAAACTTAACGGATTATCAAAGGAAAATGCGGAGAGGGGGAAACGCGCGAGTTCGGAACAACTTGGTGACCACAAACAACGACCTTGTCATAGAGCGCTACTCCTTCATACCGCAAGGCGGGAACTGGCGTGACATTCCCGATGAATTGATGAACAACTACACGAATAAGGAACGTTGCCATCAGCGGATCTACCACAGGCTGCCTGAGAACAAGCCAGCTGCCACCATAACCAATTTCCGCAAGAGTATGCTGATTCATCCCCGTGAGAATCGAGGCCTGTCAGTCAGAGAAGCAGCTAGGCTCCAGTCGTTCCGAGATGACTTTATATTCTGCGGGGGCCTTTTGCATCAGCAACAACAGGTGGCAAATGCTGTACCTCCACTTCTAGCCAAAGCGGTGGCAAAATCGGTGAGGAGAATGTTGGGGATTTAGATGATTGAAACTGGTCCAGTGGAGCAGTTCAAAGGAATTTCGACTTATGCCAAGCGCTTTTTCCGCAGGCAGATCATCACCTGGTTTGGCCAAAACAAGCGTAGGTTTGCTTGGAGGGAAAACAATGATCCCTACCGCACACTTATAGCTGAGATGCTACTTCAACAGACAGACGCCGGCAAGGTGTCCCTCGTTTACTCAGAGTTTATACAGCGCTATCCTAATACCTCAGAGCTGGCGAAGGCCAAACCGGAGGACGTTCAGAAGTTTATCTCCAAGATTGGTCTTAATTACAGAGCTTGGAGGCTAGTCAATATTGCGAAAGATATCAATGAAAAATTCGCAGGACATGTTCCTGATTCAGAGGCTGAGCTTATGAGGCTACCGGGCACAGGAAAATACATTGCTAATGCTGTGCTGAGCGCCGCTTTTGGCAGGAGGACAGCCGTTGTAGACACAAATATTGTCCGAATCTTGGAGCGCTTTTTTGGGATACAGTCTCAGCGCCCAAGAGCTTGGACCGATCACGAAATTTGGCATATTGCACACAACCTGCTCCCGCGAAAGTCAGCAGACTGCAGAGATTGGAATTATGCTCTAATCGACTTTTGCGCATTGGTATGCAGGCATTACAATCCCAAATGCTCGGATTGTGTATGCGCTAAGCAGTGCCTGTATATTTTAGGGAGATGACAAATGTTATGTAGAGAGAATTAGAGTTTTGTTTGGGAAATAGTCAGCTCTCCTTGCTTCTCACTTCCTTATATGCAATCATATTTATATTTGGTCTGCCACTATCATCATTCCAACCAAATGCTAGGACTGTATATTTGTGTCCACTGTCCTCAAAACTAAATTGAGCATCGGCATGGTATCCGCCCCAAGCAGGTATAATGCCAATGTTATAGTTACAAAGGAATATGGCTAACTCTTTATCTACGAGTTTGCCCTGGCATTGCATCAAGAAGTCATATGCATTTTCACTTATGAATTCTTCAATATCCTCGTAACCTACTTTATGTTTTTCCCATTCATCTGTAATAATTTTAGATATTTCAATCTCGCCTAAGAGGTCAGTCTTCATTTTCATTACTACCTCCTGTAAGAAACAATTTTTGGGAGCGTCAAATTTCTGTGCTACAATAAATATATGAAACATACTTAAGTTGAAATCATATCTTTACCCTCCAACATCGGCCAGGATTTTGTGAGCATATTCGCCGACTGACAGGGCGCCCTCCATGACGCCGCCCAAAAGCCCCATATTAGACTTAATGCTGGCCTGCAGTTCTCTTCTTCCTACCAAATCACCGGTTTTGCTGCCTTTCTTCTCCCTCAGGGCGTGTGCTTCTGCCACGATCTGCCAAGCTGCCTCGTAGCAGGAGAACAGTTCTGTCTTCGATAGATCAGGCATATAGATGTTGCCAAGCATCACATTAACACACGGAGCGAACGTGCGGATCCAGCTCCGTCCTATATGCTCCTGCTGCTCAGACAGCTTAGATTTGAACCATCCGTCAAACCGAATCTCCTGATTAATCCCCGTAGAG
>CAZQDF010000012.1:0-14231 GCA_964592065.1 uncultured Dehalococcoidales bacterium
CCAAATAAATGGAGCTAGCTTTACTTGCCGCCTCCCTAATCTCTTTAATCACCTTCCTTTTCTGTGGCGGAACAACGTACTTTGGGGCAAAATCCTTTTCTACGGTTACCCCTAAAGCTGATTTGGGCAAATCGCGTACATGTCCCAGCGACGCTTTGATAGTATAGCTGCGGCCTAGAATTTTAGTGAGCGTCCTTGCCTTAGCTGGAGATTCAACGATGACCAATTTAGTTGACATAACTTATCCTATCCTGATTTCATGAGCCAACACATAATTCATATTCCCCACCTGTTTCACCACCCCTTTCAATTCCAGCATCGCTAGTGTGCTACTTACCTCCGGCATGGGTAAACCGCTGTGGCGGCAAATTTCATCTATATGGTTTGGCTCAGAGGTCAATTGCCTTGCTACAGCAGATTCAATCTCGTTGGCTGGCTGAAATCCCTCAATTTCCAATTGCTGCGCCATCGCGGTCAAATTTAATTCTCCCAAAATATCATTACAATTACAAACTAACTTTGCTCCCTCTTGAATAAGGCGATTAGTTCCCTTGCTGGCTGGAGAAACGATGCTGCCAGGGATAGCAAAAACATCCCGATTCTGTTCTACTGCTTGATGTGCAGTGATTAAGGCTCCGCTCCTTTCCCCTGCTTCTATTACTAATACTCCTAAGCTCAAGCCACTCATAATCCGATTACGGAGAGGGAAGTTCTCAGCTTTAGGCCTTATGCCTAAGGGATGCTCACTTACCAGAGCCCCGTGTTCCATAATGGCTTGGGCTAATTTAGCATTCTCCGCAGGATAGACAATATCTAAACCAGAAGCAAAAACGGCTATAGTCTTACCTCCGGCATCTATAGCAGTGCGATGAGCCACAGAGTCAATTCCCCTAGCTAGTCCGCTAACAATGGTGATACTGCTTCGTGCCAAATCAGCAACGATTTCTTCAGTTATTTGCCTTCCGTAGATAGTAGTGCGGCGGGTGCCAACCACAGCAAGGCAAGGCTCATCTTGAGGTGGGAGATTACCTCTAACATAAAGCACTGGTGGATAATCGTAAATCTCCTTTAATCTAGAAGGATAGGAAGGGTCTTCACAGGCAAGAGCCTTTACCTTGTAGCGTTCCAGTTTTTCCATCTCTGCGTCTAAGGGAATTCTGGAGCGCAGCAGAAGCAAAGAATCTACACTTCGCGAATCCAAACCAGCCTGACTTAATCCACCTTCTGAAGCTTTCCAAGCGGCTTGTAAACTCCCAAAGTGCTCTTTTAGCTGGGAAATCCTTATTCGGCCAATCCCAGGTATCATGGAGAGGCCTACCCAGTATCTCAGTTCATCATCGCTTACCATGTGGAATCTCAAAGGATTTTAGCATAGGCAGAGTAAGCAAGGAAGGATAAAACAACCTAGCTTTCAAAAGGCAGTAATAAAGTGAAGTCAACAATGCTACCTTCATATTTAGAAACAGTAGACGCACCGTGACTATAGCATTGTATTAATCTGCGTGCCAGGCAAAAATCAAGCCTTCCCTCACTTTTCCGCGTAGGTGACAGTAAGGACGGCTGACAACCACTCAACGTATTCAGCAATATGGTTACCATTAGTTTGGTGTATAAAGCTAGCTTCCACCTGTAAACGGTCACTGGCGCTAAGTCCCAACCCAATATTCCTTACCAATTTTGTTACATCTATATCCTCTGTCGGCGGTCCCCACATAACTGAAGCTAGTTCGCTGTATATCTCTGGGGCAAAAGCGGGCAAGTGTCCCTGTTCATAACGAACTGCCACTATATGTAACCCACCAAGCCCTGTATTCTTATCGAATGGCTCGCCAACTACAGCTCCTTTTGTAGTAAAGGTGAGCTTGGCATCTTGTACATCAGTGCCCCTCAAGCTATAGAGGTCAAAGCTCCAGAAGGCATGGTAGGCAACATCATTGACATCATCTCCAGCCATGGTCCTTGACGTATCTCTATCTCCGCCACTTGATACTCTGCCAGTTTCGTTAAGCACTGGGGTGAAGGTGGCTGTTTCTTGAGTTGTAACGACGGTAACCGATACATCTGCTACATATTGACCACCTTCCCCATCATCAACAGTGGCTGTAATGGTAAACTCTCCCACTCTATCCGGTGCTATCCATATGACTGCGTCACCTACCCCGGTGATGCTACCATAATTGGCACTCCAGCCATAGTTCAGCGCATCGCCGTCCGGGTCTGTAGCAACACAGGTAATCGTCGATTTCCCATTGCGCAGCACCGTATCCGGTTCAGCAGTCAAACTTAGAATCTGCGGGTCCTGGTTGGACACAACACTTAGAGTTATGGTGGCTTGTGTGACACCATCTTTGTCATCTCTAACGGTAACTGTGGCATTGTAATCTCCATAATGCTCTGGAGCTACCCAAGAGACCGTAGGTCCAGTCCCGGCGAAACTCCCACCAGTGGTTGACCACTCGTAGCTAATAGCATCGCCATCTGGGTCTGACGCAACACACTGAATCTCGATGATAGCCAAAGGTAAAACATTCGTCTGCGCAGGCGTCAGGCTTGAGATTTCTGGTGGCTGGTTAGCGCCTGGCTCTGCTGGTGTTGGTGCTGGTACTGGCCATGGTTCTGGTTGTGCTGGAGAAGGTGCCGCTCCTGGACCACAAGCACTGCTCAGCATGATTGCCATAGCCAGTACAGCGAAAATTACAACAATTTTTATTTTGAGCACACCCATTTTATTTACCTCCTCACCTAAATACGTTAGCCAAAATTATATATAGGCCATACAAAGTTAGCAATAGAGTGTGTTCAAGATAAGCCTATTAAATATCATAAAGGTGATGCTGTAATGGAACAAATCATTTCTTGCAGCTTTGGCAATACATCCATTGCAGCTTTATAGCCTTGCGCGATAGCCTCCTCCCCCTTATGGAACCCGAACATTCCAATGTCGCTGACATCAGGGCTTATAACTATATCGGCAGTTTCTATCCTTAACCTAATCCGCTCATATTGCATGGCCTCCAGCGAGTGTATCAAGACATCGAAAATGTTTGGAGTCTTGGGGTCTAACCTGCCTGTGCCTTCATAGACTGCACTCTCAGCGAGCTTTGAGAGCCTGTCGAAAACTTCAATTCTTTCTCTATGCTCCCGCAGCAAGCTATTAAATTTCTTCCTCACAGCTAATAAATGTACACTCTTAGGGCGCAAACTTGGCGTTTTCTCAGGCATTTTCTTTTCCCCGGCCAGCTTGATCTGCCTTTTCTGGGATGAACTAGGTTCCACATTCACAGCAATAACGACTTCCGCTCCCATGTTACGAACCACATCCACAGGTACGGGGTTGACTATTCCACCATCAATCAAGAACCTATTCCCCCGCTTTACCGGTGTTAATATCACTGGCAGCGAGATGCTTGCTCTCACCGCTTCTAGCACCGAGCCTTTGTCAATGACGATTTCCTCCGTAGTTTGAGCATCAGCAGCTACAACCGCAAGCGGTATTTCTAAATCCTCGAACTTTGTATCCCCAATAATGGATTTGCAAAATTCTTTAACTTTATCCCCATGAACGAACCCCTTGCCCAGCAATAACAAGTTTGGGTCAACCAGACGAGCCATCTTTCTCCAATCTATCCCTAATACCATTTCCTCCAAGATAGACGCATTTCTTTCTTTGGCATAGCAAGCGCCTACTATTGCCCCCGCACTCGTGCCAGCTATCATGTCAATAGGAATCGATTCCTCTTCCAGAGCCTTCAGCACCCCGATATGGGCTAGGCCCCGAGCACCACCACCGCCTAAGGCCAAGCCAACTTTTGGAGCTTTGCGAGTCGAAGAATTCATCTAACGAGCCTCTTAGCCCCTAAGGGCATAATCTACAGCGGCTTTAGCATGTATTGCTGTAGTATCAAAAAGGGGAACCAAGCAATCCTTTTGCTTTATCAGAAGAGGCAATTCTGTACAGCCTAAAATGACGCCTTGGGCACCATTGTCAACGAGCTTTTTCATAATCGCCTTAACTTGCTCTCTTGAGGAATCCTTTATTTCCCCCAAGCATAATTCCTCGAAAATTACATTGTCAACTACTTTGCGCTCAGCTTCGTCCGGAATTACAACATCGAGTCCATATTTCTCTTTTAGCCGTCCCTTATAAAAATCCTCTTCCATAGTAAACGTAGAACCCAAAAGGCCAAGTTTCTTAAAACCGAACGGAATAATTTTCTCCGCAGTAACATCAACGATATGCAGCAGGGGAATATTTATACTCCCGGCAACATCCTCTGCCATTTTATGCATGGTATTGGTGCAAATCAGAACAAAATCTGCGCCACCCCTTTCCATTTTTTGGGCGGCATCTATCATTAAATTGGTAGCCTCAACCCAGTTTCCCTCGAAGTGCAGCTTCCTGACTTCTTCAAAATCAACGCTATACATTACGATTTTCGCCGAGTGGGACCCGCCTAGCTTTTCTCTCACAGCTTCATTTATTATTCGATAATATTCCGCCGTTGACTCCCAACTCATCCCACCAATAAGTCCAATTGTTTTCATAAATTCCCTAATTCCTCCTTAGTTATGCCTGCTTGTTTCAGTATTTCAAACATTGTCCCCCTTGGCAAATCCTTTTTGTGAAGAGGCACAACTGCTCTCTTTCTTGTCTCAGGATTATAATAAATATGATGGCTTCCCTTAGTCCTATCCAACATGAAGCCGTTCTTTTCTAGTAATTTGATAACTTTCTCAGGGGCAAGAGTAGGGAGTCTAGGCATGCTGCGCCTCTACTGTTAATGTACATTCTAAGGTTCCTTTGTCTGTTGGTATCTCTTCCCCGTGTTCTCTTAAACTCTCTATATACAAATCTATCGCTTCCCTTGCCATGTCCATAGCCTTTTCTATGGTATCCCCATAGGTAACACAGCCAGGAAGAGAAGGAACTATTACCGTATAACCTCCTTCTGGCTCTTTTCTGAGTAAGACCCTGTAACTTAATACACTCATATATTTACCTCCTGTTGCTTCTCATCTTAAAAAGATTTAATTCATCGTGGCTTCATTTGTAATTCGATAATACTCCGCCGTTGACTCCCAACTCATCCCCCCAATAAGCCCGATTGTTTTCATGGTGATTCTCCTTAGATTAGCTTACTTAAACCGGATGCCCTTTCGGGAAAACTATGTCTCCCAAACATTGCGGGCATTTAATACTTTCACCGAATTGTAACCTTACATGCAGGTTAAACTCTGCTTGGCAATTTTCATAAGGGCAAGTTACACCAAGAATCTCACCTAGGGCACCTACATATGGAACTGGGAAAACTTCTCCTCTTTTATATGAGTCGAGGATAGATCTCAGATAATCAAATGCAGGTTTGTGTTTCAAACTGACAGTAAGGTAATTGCTAATATATGGCATCGGGAAATTAATTGAAGCATCATCACAAATAGCCCACACGTCTATTCCTGATTGGCAAGCCAAGCCTACTTCATAAGCAATCCAATTTTGAGTATATCGCCATTCAGGGTAATTTAAATCCTGGCCAATTACCAATTGCTTTCCTACCAAGAAAAACAAAGCAATAGAACTGTTTATGGCTTCCTTTATCGTTTTCCATGCAGGTGGTAAAATTGCCTCGAATTCGGAGCGGAAGCATTTAATCCCTACCCTGGCACACACCCTATCAAATGCATCACAGAAATCCATATCTTTTTGCGTGTGCGAAACAAATACCTGCTTCACTTCGATTCCTCTTTCATTGTCACGATGCAAATAACTCTTTCTCAATCATTTTCATGTATTTGTTTACATAGAACATATCTGGTTCGTGTTTCATTGGTCGGACTCTAATGTCAAATTGAGGATCATTTACATTGCCACTGTCGAATAAAACTAATCCTATCCCGAAAATTAAGCATAGAGCATCCAGTTTCGAAATATCATTTTGGGACGAATCTTTTGGAACCACTATATAGGATTTATGACTAAACAGCTTATATGAGCAAGCTTGACCAAATGCTGTAATTAAATCTTTTGTCTCTGCTTTTATTTCTGCTGAGACAATTTCTGTGGGGGCTTTGATAATGTCGCTTCTTCGCGGTTCTCGCTTTCCTATTACATCAGGCGTCCCCCATTTGTCTTTGAATCTGTTCCCTCCTAATGGTATTGCTTTAGTACATTCTTCTAATTCGTTAACAAGCCAATCTGCAAAAGGTTTGTAAAATTGCTCTTCTTTTATCTTTTCAACCCATGGAGGAGGTTCTAGCTCTCCCTCGTCAATTTCTTCTTCTTTAAACTTAATGTGGCGAAAGAGTCCTCGCGCGGGCTTATAAACTTTGCCTGGCTCTCGTATTTCTAGATTCCAAATTGTTGCAGGAATACTTTTGACAGGAATCTCTGGAAATTCTTGGTGTATTTCCCTCACAAGCTCTGAATAGCGAACACCGTTGGGAGCAGATATTAGTATATCTATCGCCTTTGATATAATTCTTTCTCTTTGTGTTACCATATTGTCACCTCATTATAGCGATTACGCTTAACTCCGCATAGAAAGACTTTCATCAGGGTTAATTTGATTGCTATGGTATTCCAGCATGCCAAAGCCCAAAAACAAGCGAATTATTTATTGGCGGAGAGGGTGGGATTCGAACCCACGGTCGCCAAAGGCGACACGCGCTCTCCAGGCGCGCCTGATAGGCCACTCCAGCACCTCTCCGTGAAGGTTGTTAGTCAACTTGCTTATTCTCTTTCTTATTTAGCTCGTTTCCTGCTATTAACAAAGGTATTCCTATTCCAGTTAATGTAAGTCCAGCCCTACCATGACAAGGGTCTTTGTTATCATACCACCTTCCATAAGAAATGCGGTGATGTACTGCCATACTGGGTCCAACCGTCTCTAAAGCTAGACCTATCACCTTCAATATTCTGCCTGCCCCTTCTTTTCCTACAGCTTGCTCTTTACCCTTCTGGCGGTGTGCATCCGAAAAAATTCGAACGGACTTTGAGGGCGGCGGCGAATTTAATCTATTAATCTTAACCCCCTCTCAATTATATTCAAAAATCCTTTGTTTGAGATGTAATGGTCTACGAGGAGTTTTCCGTTATATGCCAGGTTGAATGTAGCGTATATTGAGGGGGCGTTTTGTGCTTGCTTCGCGTTTTTCAATTCAGTTACTTTTATAGCATTTTTTATTATGAACACAGATGATGCCGTCTGGACATTTCCATCGCTTTTCTTCTCTCTTAATGAATTCCCTAATACCATTCATTTTAATGTGTCCCAAATTCTCAATCATGCTCATTCCGTATTTTGTTCTATATCTTTGGTCCAAACGTTTTATTCTTGCACAAGGAAATTCATCGCATTGATAACAGTATTCAAATTTGTTTTTATTGAAATCAATACATTTTCGAATACCGCATTTCTTATCACGAGATCTACAACCAGGGCATTTTTTTTCATCGCGTAAATAAGCAATGCAAATACCACAATTCATGCCACACGGTGCAATGAGATTTTTGTTCATTTTTTAATCTCTTTATTTAGGATATTCTCAAATCTTCTAGCGCTTACGTAATGGTCAACAAGCAATCTGCCACTATAAACAAGACTGAATGCAGCATAGGGTGATGGTGCATTCTGTGCTTCTTTTGCACTTTCTAATTCAATTATCTTAACTTTCAAACCTTTTCCCTTTGCGATTTCATCTAGATCTTTAATGGATCTGGCAACCCACGGACATTGATTTGCATAGGTAATATTCAGTCCTTCATATTTGCTCAGTTGCTTTTCCCAATCCTTGAATTCTGGCAAAGGTCCTTTCTTTAAGGTCCTAATCATCAATTCAAATGAAGGTTTGACCTTAGCCACAGACTCAAATCCATTTTTTAAAAAAAGGTCTCTGCCTGCCATGAATGGACCTTCACTTGTAACCACAGCAACACCATATTTCCCTTCCTTCTTTGCATCTTCAACACACTCTTTGACTAGGAGTGAACCATATCCTTTTCTTTTGTACTTGTTTGGGGAAATCCATATGCAGTGTATGAACATATATCCCTTTGCATCAACAGCTCTCCAAGCATATTCTCCGGGGACATATTCAATAAATCCTATAGGTTTGTTTTCTTCTTCCAAACATAATTGCTCAATTTTCAAACCTTCAGAAAAACGCTTTTCTAACCACTCAAGCTTTTTTTGATACCCTTCATTTTTGGGATTTAGAAAGCACGTAGGTTCATATTCCGCAATATTTTCCTGGTTTAAACCAACAATTTTAATTTTACTATTCATATCAACTGAATAAATAATTTCTTTTTAAATGCTTTTCTACAAGCCGCCGCCCGAGTAATATGGCATGTAATATCCATATAAACGAACTCTCGACTAATCAAGCTGATTTCTATCATGCTATCCAACATACTGAAGCTCAAAAATCACACCCGCAACCTCTCTTGTTTGGCGGAGAGGGTGGGATTCGAACCCACGAGGCATTGCTGCCCACCGCTTTTCGAGAGCGGCACCATAAACCACTCGGTCACCTCTCCCCAGTTATAGCTAACAATTATACCATATAGTATATATCGGCTATGTGCTTTATAGCTTGTTCTCCATATAGTATGATTGCCTTGTTTTGATTTGGTTCAAGTTTGTTCTGTGCCTCGCCATCATCTTATTCGCAGGAATAAGACTAGCTCGGTATGGGGATGCTATTGCGGAGAAGACAAGCTTAGGGCGAATATGGATAGGACTGGTGCTTCTTGCTGCTATTACTTCTATGCCTGAACTGGCCACTGGAGTGAGCTCTGCTGCTTTAGTTGGCTCGTCCGATTTAGCCCTGGGCACACTTTTGGGAAGTTGCTCCCTTAATCTCGCCATCTTGGCTTTGCTAGATATCCTCCACCATCATACCCCTGTTCTAAGCCAGGCAAGCTCAGAGCATATTGTATCGGCTGGCTGGGGAATTTTGCTTATTGCCATTGCTGGAGTGAGCATCCTCGCTGGGGTAAAGTTTTCCGAATTAGCTTTAGGATGGGTGGGCATCCCAAGCATCGTTATTCTCGTAGTATATTTGGTAGGGATGTGGCGGATGTTCCGCCGCGAACGTAGCCATCAACCAATGATTCAAACTGTCTCCCTAAAATATGAGGAGATTCCCACAAGGACAGTGTACCTCAGATTTGCCTTAGCAGCGGCAGCAGTGGTTGCCGCCGGGATATGGCTATCATTTATTGGTGATGAGATTGCTGCAGTTACCGGTTGGGATGCTAGTTTTGTGGGAAGCTTGTTTCTGGCGATTACTACCTCTATGCCTGAGTTGGTGGTTACTATCGCTGCCTTGCGTCTGGGCGCCATAGATATGGCAGTTGCTGATATTTTAGGAAGCAATATGCTTAACATCGCCATCATTGCTCCAGTCGACCTCTTTTATACTCAGGGGGCTATTCTTTCCTCAGCGTCAGATTCTCACCTCATCACCGCTACGGTGGTAGCGGTGATGAGCCTCCTTATTATTATTGGTCTCAGATTCCGACAGAGGCGTAAGACTTTTATATTTATTAGTTGGTATGCTCTCGCTCTAATCGGGCTTTATGTCTTTGGAGTCTACGCCTTATTCAGCTCCAGCGTGGGTTTGTGATACACTATTAAAAATTGAGTAGCCCCTGTAGCTCAGAGGATAGAGCGCTGGCCTCCGGAGCCAGGTGCAAGGGTTCGAGTCCCTTCAGGGGCGCTTTCTATGATAAGGAGGCTTTGTGCTATGGTTGAGCTTCTCGAGGTGAGATGGCATGGGAGGGGAGGTCTGGGAGCAGTGACCTCAGCAGAGCTGGTTGCTCGGACTGCTATAAGAGAGGGAAAGCATGCTCAGTCGTTTCCTAGCTTTGGACCTGAAAGAAGAGGGGCGCCAGTGCTTGCCTTCCTGAGGATAAGCCCTGAATTTATCAGGATAAGGACGGAGATATATGAGCCTGACGTAGTGGTGATACTTGACCCAAAGCTGCTTCATGCTGTAGATGTAACCTCAGGACTCAAGAATAAAGGTAAAATCATAATCAATTCGAGGAAATCACCAGATGAGCTGAAGGCTGAATTTGGTTTTAACTGGCCTGTGGCTGCAGTTAATGCTACAAGGATCGCCAGGGAAACAATAGGGATACCCATCACGAATACTGCCATGATCGGTGCGCTATTAAGAGTCACTAAGGCAGTCAGGATGGATTCCTTAGTTGAGCAGTTGCAGGAGCGCTTCGGGGCGCGAGCTAGGGGCAATATCGAGGCTATGAAAAGGGCTTACAACGAAACAGTAATAAAGGAGTAGAAATGGCTGGGAGAAAGCTAAAAACGGCATATGATTTCACCTGGAGAGATATGGAGATTGGCAATATACTTACAGAACCAGGAAGTGCCAGTTTACGTAGAACTGGAGACTGGAGATCCCAAAGGCCTATCTTGGATAGAGAAAAATGTAACAAATGTGGCTTGTGCTGGCTCTACTGTCCTGATGCAGCCATTAAGCTTCTTGAGGATGGATATTATGAGCCTGATCTTTTTTACTGTAAGGGGTGTGGCATTTGCGCCAGTGTGTGTCCCAAGGAAGCTATAACAATGATGGAGGAGGAAGAGGTATGAGCAAAAGAGTAGCGTTAGAGGCTTCACACGCAGCTGCTGAAGCAGTCAGAATGGCCAATGTTGATGTAATTGCTGCTTATCCCATAACACCTCAAACGCACGTTCCTGAGCGGCTTGCTGAGATGGTAGCCAACGGCGAGTTAGACGCAGCTTATATACCAGTTGAGTCGGAGCATTCAGCTATGAGCGCTTGCCTGGGGTCTGCAGCAGTTGGTGCGAGAACCTTCACTACCACGGCAGGTCAAGGATTGGAACTTATGCATGAGGTTGTCTATGTTGCTTCATCCATGAGATTTCCCATAGTTATGGTGATATGCAATAGGGCTCTTTCCGCACCATTAAGCGTTTGGGGAGACCATTCCGATGCTATGGCTGTTAGGGATACTGGCTGGATTCAAGTATTTTGCGAGAACAACCAGCAGGCATTCGATATGACTCTCTGGGCCTTTCGTGTAGGCGAAGACCCCAAAGTTCTATTTCCCGTGATGGTTCATTTTGATGGGTTTACCCTATCACATGTAACCGAGTCATTATTCTTGCCAGAACAAGAAGAAGTAGATAGATTTCTGCCCAAATTCCAGTACCCATTTGCTCTAAATCCTGCTAAGCCCCTGACCCATGGAGCTTTTGGCCCACCCGACATATATTCAGAGACAAAGATAGCTCAGGAGGTGGCATTCAGAAAATCCAAGGAGGTAATACTCCAAGGGTGGAAGGAATTCGGGGATATATTCGGTCGTTACTATTTCCCTGTGGAGCTATATAGGACAGAAGGTGCTAAAACATTGCTCCTGACTATGGGAAGCTTTAGCGAGACGGCAAAAATTGTAATAGATGAGAAGATAGACAAGGGAGAATCCGTAGGACTTATAAGCTTGCGTCTCTGGAGGCCTTTCCCATTTGAAGAACTCCGCCAGGCAGTAAAGGGTGCAGAGGTCATCGTTGTTTTTGATCGGTGTATTTCTTGCGGAATGGGAGGCCCAGTCTTTTCTGAAGTTAAATCGGTTTTATATGACGAAGCTCCAAGGCCAAAAGTAGTCAGTATCACAGGTGGCTTGGGTGGAAGGGATATGTCCGTGAAGGATTTTGAGTATGTTATTGACAGGGGTAGGGAGATTGCAGAAAAAGGGTCGGAAAAGATGCTAGAGACAGTGGGCATAAGAGGCGAGATGGTAAGCAGAGGAGGGTAAAAATGGAGGAAAAAATCATAAAATTCGGCAAAAATCTTGTAACCACAGAGGAGTTTTTTGCCGCGGGACATAGTTTTTGCATTGGCTGCGGCGAAGCTTTAGCATTAAGGCTCGCCTGCAAAGCTCTAGGAGAGAATGTAATAATCGCCTGCGCCACTGGATGCATGGAGATTTGCACTTCGCCGCTTCCTGTCACATCGTGGCGAGTCCCTTGGATACATACACTCTTTGAAAATACTGCTGCTGAAATCTCAGGTGCTGAAGCTGGCTTGAAGATTTTGATGAAGAAAGACAAGATGCCTCAAAGTGATATTAAATGCGTCGCTATAGCTGGAGATGGAGGGACAAGCGATATAGGAATTCAAGCTTTGTCTGGAGCGTTCGAAAGAGGCCATAACTTCTTGTATCTCTGTTTTGATAATGAAGCGTATATGAACACAGGAATCCAAAGGTCGAGCGCTACACCCTATGGAGCTTCAACTACCACTGCACCGGCAGGGAAAATCAGCATTGGGCAAACCACCTGGAAGAAGAATATGGTTGAAATTGCTGTTGCTCATGATATACCGTATGCAGCTACAGCTTGTCCCAGTTATCCTTTTGATTTAATGAACAAGGTTAAGAAAGGGGCAGAGATTAAAGGCCCAGCCTACGTAAATATCCTGTCTGTTTGCCCCACAGGGTGGAGGACTGCCACAGAGAGGACTATTGAAATAGGTCGGCTTGCTGTGGAAACAGGTATCTTTCCTCTTTATGAAGTGGAAGGGGGTCACTATAGATTGAATATCGACCGCCCTAAGCTCAAACCGGTTGAGGAATACCTGAAGCCACAAGGGCGATATCGACACTTGCCAAATGAAGAAATTAAAAGGATTCAAGAAAGAGTGGATAAGGAATACGCCAAACTTAAAGCGAAGGTAGTACAATTTATATAATGGGAATGTGCGTTTGGTAGGAATTACTGTGCCTCTGAGAGTCAACTGGAATATACTGGAAAAGGCGGATTTGCCTTGATTATACAAAGTGAATTAGGCCAAATCACAGGATTCTTGGGAATCGTAATTGTTTGAAAGCAGGATATGTGAATGCAGGAAGATTACAGCGGAGAATTTGATCCCAACATAAGTTTTGATAAGTTGGCTAAAGATACACTCGTGAGCTTAACCAAAACATACGCTAAATTATACTCGGCGATAGATGGGTTTTGGTATCTATCTGTTAAAGAGAGAATAAGCGATGACGAGGCCTTAGCTTGTGATATACGGGTCTGGGAAAAGGAAATCAAATACGAATTGGACAGGCTCACAAAACTATTGAAAATCCAAGGAAGGGATGTTATCACTCTCATTAAAGCTTTGCAGGTTAGTCCATGGTTTTGGGTGCTCAAATATAAATTGCTGGTTGAAAACAAAAACCATGTTATACTAACTATCACTGACTGTCCTACATTGACTGCACTGGAAAATGAAGGAACAGGGCGAGAAGAGAAGATATGCAGAATAGTAGAGCCCGTAATCTTCAAAAAATATGCTGACTATTTTAATCCCAATATAGAGGTGCAACATTTGAGGTTACCTCCCAGGAAAGATAAGGACGGGACTTGCTGTCAGTGGGATTTCAACCTGAAATCAACGGCTAAGTAAACACGGGGTGTGGCGCAGTGGCTAGCGCGCATGGTTTGGGACCATGAGGTCGGAGGTTCAAATCCTCTCACCCCGACCATCAATAATGGAAATGAATAACTCCCCTGTCCTGGAACTCCGAACACCTTGCCATTTTCCCACAAAATTCATAACAAAGCCGACAGGTTCTTGACTTAGCTGGTATCAGTTAGGCATAACTTGCCGTAGGCAGAATGTTTTCGCCTAAATTAAAATAGACCAGGAGGTAAAAATGAAAAGGACTTGAGACTAACAATAATTCAAGTTTAGAATGAAAGGAGACAGTAAAAATGGGAAATGTTGCGGCTGATATGAAATATTATCTTGAACAAGCAGGAAAGACTATGGAGCAAATAGGGGAAGCGGACCCAGCATTTTATGAAGCATATATGAACTTCAGTCAACAAGCAGGGAAAGCAGGCGCGCTCTCCACGAAGGTAAAAGAACTTGTTTGCCTTGCTCTTGGCATAGCTGTGCACTGCACCTTCTGCATCGCAGCTCATGCAAAGAAAGCAATTGACGCAGGAGCTAGTAGAGAAGAAATCATGGAAATAGGATTTGTTGCAGTAAAAATGGGAGGGGGACCATCGCTCGCTTACCTCAGGTATGTCATTGATGCTTGCGATCAGCTCGGAGCAACATAATCTTTGTAGAGCCTCTCTCCCATAAGACTAAATGGAAGTGCGCCTGGCTTCCAATGGAGGCGTAATGTTGGCCTGCCCCCCGAAAATAGGACCACCTTGAATGCGAGACTCCTGTAAAAT
>CAZQDF010000013.1:0-14000 GCA_964592065.1 uncultured Dehalococcoidales bacterium
AGCAGCGAAGCTTCAAATCTTCGCCACAGCTCATCCGTCAATTGAGAAGGAATATCCCTGTAATACAAGTTGGCCTTCTGTTGCGATACTGGCGGTAGCTCTTGTCTTATGTCCTTGGGTAGAGAGCTTAGCGGCGTGGGATGCTGTGTGAACAGACGGAAAGCCTTGATGTCAAAGACAAACTCTTCGGGCGTGCGTTGCGTCCATAGATAGCTCGTCCTCTCACTGGGCATAGCGTAGTAACTACTATCCACTTCAACAAGGTTAAACTGGGCGGAGTAGTATTGAAGCCGGGCCTCTGCTGATCGTGCCGAAGCAGGATAGAACCGACCAGAATTTACCAAAGTTGGGTCAGTCCATGAACAGGTACCAACTCTTATTCTTCCCATTTCAAGCCATACCGGTTGACCCGTGCCCTTGTGTTCCCCTTTTTGTGGATGAAAGCTCCTCGACTTCCTCAACAGGGAGGTCAGCCAGTCTAGTTACAACCAGTTGGGCTATCCTATCTCCATGCCTCAAATCGAAACTGCTTTCTCTGCCGAGCGTGTACATGGTCACCATTATCTCGCCTCTATAGTCACTATCGACGGTACCAAGTGCAACCATCACGCCTTTCGCTGATAGACCCGACCTAGGCCTTATCTGCAAATCGTATCCTTCGGGTACTTCAACCGCAATGCCGGTTCCGATTAGCTTAGGCTTTTCTTCAAGCGCAATGCTTTTGTTCCCCTGCTTCACGTACGCGAAGAGATCCAGTCCTGTTGCTCCTTCGGTAGCACGCTGTGGTAGCTGTGCATCACTATAGAGTTTCTTGATCCTCAGGGCTGGAGTCCCGTCATTATTCCTCTGGTATCTGGAAAGAACGGCCACGATCTCATCCGCTGCTTCTTGCTGCTCTGATAGCAGCAATTCCATCGCCGCCTCTGATACTGCCTCGTTACAATTGAACGCAAGCTCTCGCATAGCCTTGAGGTCCAGCTCTTCGCCTTCGACTCCATACTCCCGGCTAACCCTTTCCAAGAGCCTATCCAGCCATTCGTTGAAGATGTCTATAGGCTTCCCCCGGTCGGCAGCTAGTTGTCGCAGCCCAGCCCACAATTGCGCCAGGCTGGCGGATTTCATAATAGCCCACTTCACGTGTTTTACGAGCTCTTGCTCTGTCTTATTCACCTTCAGGATGATTCTACTCCAAAGAAAAAGGCTGAGGCAATAAAAACGATGTAAGCCAAGGATCAGCGGAACGGCGTGGCAGAGCTACACGGGACACTGGTCATTGAGCCAGTGTAGTTTGATCCCCTAAAGGCAAAATCATTGTTTATCTTCGTCAGTATGCCCGTGCCGCTGTGCTGGTCGACTGGGGAGCAGACTGGCAATTGGGGAAAGAGCCTCTCAGCTTGAACTGCCAGTGTATGTTGGATACATGGCATGTTGCCTCTCCTTTTCTGCCCGTAGGGAGGCAAGGCTATTGGCAATGATGTTCAAGTTGTTATCTCTTTTCTGAAGTGTCCCTTCAACTACAACTAGTGGCTCAAGTTTGAAGACTTGCCGATACCTTTCGTATACGCCCGGTCTGACTACTACATTTATTGTCCCTTCTTCATCTTCCAAGGTCAAAAATCCAAAACCTTTAGCAGTAGCGGGTTTCTGTCTTGTGATGACATAGCCAGCCACTCGCACTCGTGTATTTGGGAAAAGTTGAACAATGTCGGAAGATTTGAGCAAGCCATCTCTGGATATGTCCTTTCTTAACACCTGCATTGGGTGATATTTGAGAGGAAATCCCTGCACTTCGTAATCCGCTTTCATCTCCTCAAGTTCAGTAGGCACGGGCAAGGAAATTTTGATATCTTGAAATTCCAGAGGCAGTTCCCCTGGCCGTTTCTTTTCCAGCAAGCCAAGCTCCCACAATAGCTGTCTTTTATGGCAATCAAAGGAATCAAAAGCCCCTGCAAGGATTAGGTTCTCTACAACTTTCCTTTCTAGTCTAGCCCTAGAATAGAAGCCTTCAAGTGAAAGATAAGGAGCCTTCTCCCTTTCAGCCATCACCTGGTTTATGGCTTTCTCTCCCATTTCCTTTATATACGTAAAGCCAAGTCTCACTTGGCCTTCCTCGATGGTGCATCTAGCCTTGCTCTTATTTATGTCTACGGATAAAATTTCTATTCCATGCCTTTTGGCATCTCGCACGATTACCTCCGGGGAGTAAAATCCCATTGGCTGGTTGTTGAGCAAGGCGCAATAAAATTCAGGTGGATAGTATCTCTTAAGCCAGGCTGATTGGTAACATAAAAGGGCAAAGCCAGCCGCATGGCTCTTGCAAAAGCCGTACTCAGCAAATCCCTCTAGGGCAGCGAAGATACGGTTTGCTGTGTGGCTCCCCACTCCATTCTTATTCGCTCCATTAAGGAACCTCTGTTTCATTTCGTCCATGGAAATTTTCGCTCTCTTCCTGGTCATCGCTCTTCTCAAGTAGTCAGCTTCACCAGGTGTGAAGTCAGCTATAATGGTGGCAACCTGAATCACCTGCTCCTGGAACAGAATTATCCCCAGGGTATCCTCAAGTATTGGCTTAAACTTCGAGTGCAAATAGGTTACCTTTTCTAAACCTTGTCTTCTCCTAATATAAGGATGGACCATGTTCCCTTGAAGAGGCCCGGGTCTCACAAGAGCTACCTCGATGGTCAAGTCTTCGATAGAGCGTGGCTTTGTTTGCGGCAGGGTTTGGAGTTGCGCCCGGCTTTCCACCTGGAATACACCCATGGTATCGCCCCTGCAAATCATGTCGTAGACTTCCTTATCATCCAAACTCAGACTAGCGAGACTAAGTTTCGTATTGTGGTTTTCTTCCACAAGCTCGCAAGCTTCGTGAATGAGTGACAGCGTTCTTAAGCCCAGCAGGTCCACCTTTATCAGCCCAGCATCAGCAATGCCATCTTTGTCCCACTGGCAGACTATCCTTCCTGGCATAGTGGCTTTTTCCAGAGGAACCATATCGCTCAAGGGGCAAGAGGCAATAAGCATACCCCCATTATGAATGGATAGGTGCCTGGGAAAATCAGCAATTTCCCGGCAGAGGGCAATAAACTCCTGCCATAGCGTAGAAGTGAAATAAGGCCGGAACTCCTCGATGCTCGCGAGATCTTGTCCTATATTATTAGCCCCATATGCTGAAACGGATTTCGCCATTCTATCAAGTAGCTGAGCTGGCATCCCTAATGCCTTACCTACTTCTCTTATAGCATTCCTTGCCTGGAAGGTGACATAGCTTGAGACCATGGCGGTGTGTTCCTGTCCGTATTTCCGATACACGTATTGGATGAGCTTTTCTCTGTGGGTTGTGGAGATATCTATATCAATATCAGGAACCGACGACATTTCCTCATTCAAGAACCTTCCAAGAAATAGTTTGTTCTTAATCGGGTCAACCTGGGTTATGCCGAGAATATAAGCCAATATTGAATTGGCCGCTGAGCCCCTACCCTGAGCGGGAATGCCGTTTTTCTGAGCATAATCCATGATGTCCCACACGATGAGGAAGTAGCCTGACAGGCCAAGTTTCTGTATCAAATTAAGCTCCTGATTAATCCTAGCCTCTGCCTCCGGGCTTATATTTTCATATCTGCCATATGCCTTCTGCCAGCATAACCTAGCCAAATAGCTATCCGCCGTCTCACCTTCTGGCAGAGGAAAGTCTGGGAAGCGGTAGTCTGAGAAATCCAGCTTAACATTGCACCTCTCAGCTATGGCGAATGTATTAGAAATTGCTTTGGGGTAAGCTTCGAAAAGCTGTTCCATTTCTTCAGAGGATTTAAGATAAAACTCAGAATTCAGTCTTAAAGACTTGCATTCATCCAGGCTTGTACGGTGCCTTATACACGTAAGTATGTCATGAAGCTTATGGCTATCCTTTCTGGCATAGTGAACGTTGTTGGTTGCTACATAATCCAGGTCGAGTTCTCTGGCTAGCTTGACCGAAGCACGGCAAAGCTGCCTATCTTCAGGATACAGATTATTCTGGAGCTCAATGTAGAAATCATCTCTTCCGAAGATATCTATGCACTTTTTAGCTGCCTCGTAGGCTTTCTCCACACACCCGGAAACAATTGAGCTGGCTATCTCTCCTCTTCGGCGGCCGGATAGGCAGATAAGTCCATTAGAATGCTGAGCAAGAGTTTCCGAATCAAGAGCAGGGCTGCCTTTCTTATGCTTAAGTTGAGCTTTGGTTATCATTCGACACAAGTTGGAGTAGCCCTCGTTGTTCTTTGCCAGTAGGGTGAGATGGTTTCCATCTTCTAGATTAACCTCCGCTCCAAAAATAGGCTTGACGCCTGCTTTAAGGCATGCTTTATAGAAGCGGGCAGCGCCGTACAGGCCATCGTGATCGGTTATACCCAGGGCATGCATGCCAAGCTCTGATGCGCGGCTTACCAGATCCTCAGGATGGGATGCGCCGTCAAGAAAAGAAAAATTGGAATGACAATGAAGCTCAATGTAACTATTCATAGCTCCAACATTTCCTTCACTCGAGTGCACTGAAGCACCAAGATCTAATCTTGTATGCGTTGTAGATACCAGTATCCACTTGGCAAATCTCGATAAAGTTCACAGATAATTCCAGCTTCAGTACCAATCTGGAAATATTCCCTTTCAAAAGCCTTTCCCCACCACTCCTGAGTTACTCGCCATTGTTTCACTATCTGTTCTACCTGCTCCTTCCTTCCTCTATATACAAAGCAAATCGGCCTATGCTGCACATCTTCCATGACTTCTAGCTTTATAGCCTCGTGAAATAGCTTGCTCATCTCTTCCAAGAATTAAATTCAGTGAAGGAAAAAGAATCCTCCGGTAATACGCTCTTGTCTTTGGTCAGCGCCCGCTTAACCACCTCCTTGCCATACCTTCGCTGAAGCTGGCTTATTGCCAATTTCAACATTTCTCTACATTTCAGCGGCTTGTCCAGAAAGGAAGCCTGCCTGCCCTCTGCCACACAAAAATCAGCCAGGCTGAGCCTCATTTCGTTAACAGGAGCTGCAAAACCTGCCTTTTCCAGACAGCGTTTCAGGTGGCGTAGCATTACGTCCTTTGAGGATGTTGGTTCTTTGAAATGAAACGTTCGCTGGGCAACATGATCATTAGTGAAAGATAGAGACATGGTTAGTCGGTGGCAACATTGCCAGCGCTGCTCTAATTGCCAGCTTAGCTTGCTCAGAAGTTCATCAGCCCTGTTCAAAATGATAGCAACATCTTCTGCCGGAGGTTCAAAGGTAAGCTCTCCTTTCATAATTTCAGGCATGTCGCAGGGCATAAGCCTCGAATTGTCAATGCCATTTGCTAATTCCCACAGGATTTGCCCTTCTCCATCAAACTGAAATCTGACTGCTTCACGTGGTAGTTTTGCCAGCTGTCCCAACATGTAAATACCAAAGAGATTGAGCCTTCTCAATGATTCGGATGAGGCAGGTAGCAAATCTATGGGTAAATCTTCTAGAAATTCTCTTTCCTCACCACTCGGAATTACAAGAGGCTCAGTTGGTTTGGTGACCTGACAGGCCATCCAAGCGACAAATTTGTTTGAGGCAATGCTGGCAGATGTCTGAAAACGGGTTTCCTCTCTGATAACCTCCTCAATTTTCTTAATGAAGCAGATTTCATCACGTTCTAAAGTGACGTCCAGAAATGCATGGTCTTTGCCTCCTGCCTCTACTACTGGGCTGTAGTTAATGAGCAAGCTCAAGATATGCATAAAAGCATCATTATATTTATCTTCAGCCAAGGGCAAGAATATCCCCTGGGGGCACAAGACACAGGCCTGGCGTAAAGGCATGCCTGGTTTAACTCCATGTCGTATCGCTTCTTTTGAGGCATCATGGACAGCTTTTGGCTCATAGGGCAATCCCCCGATAATGACAGGTTTCCCCAGCAATGTGTTGTTATCCCGTAGTTCAACCTGGATAGCGAAACTGGGAAAGAAAAGACACCCGATCCTCATACTTCGACCTTCCGAAAAGTAGGCGATCAGCGATTCAGTCGCCTCAGTACAGCCACCACCTTACCTTGCACCTCCACATTCCCAGGAACCGTATAAATTGGCTCCATTTGTTCATTCGCTGGCTGCAGACGAATGTGACTTAGTTCTCGGTAAATCCTTTTAAGTGTTACTTCCTGTTCATCCTTTAGCCAAACCGCTACCATTTCTCCATCCTCGACGGTTTGCATGGCTTCCATGACTACGATATCGCCATCGTCGATAAGAGCATCAAGCATTGATGTTCCTTGCACTTTCAGGGCGTAGATGTTGCCCTTATTTCCTGCAACCTCTTTAGCTAGCTTAAGAGTCTCTTCAGCCGGGATAGCCCAGGTATCCGAATCTGGGACAGGAATTGGTTTCCCAGCTGCAATCGTTCCCAACAACGGCACCTCTATAATGTCCTTTTCAGCAAGCTGGATGCTTCTGAAAACCTCAGGGTCGCGATGAATGCATCCTTCCCTTTCTAGGACGTTCAAATGGTATTGAACCACTGACGTTGAGCTAATGCTGCAACCTTTCATGATGTCCCTCACAGTTGGTGCATAACCCTTTTCATCAATAGACTGTCGTATAAATTTAAGAATCCCTTCTCTAATTTCAGGCTTCCTCATTATCCCCTCCTGTCATACTTCATGATTAACGAATGTTCTATAGAACAAATGTATCATACAGTGGGATGGACTGTCAAAAATTTTTTGGCTACCACGGGGGAAATCTTGCTAAATAATAGGCAATTACTCTGCCTTATTCGCTTAGTATTGCCTTGTGGCTATCAATATCATAAGAAGGAGTTCCCGGACCTGACCTCTGTCTAACAAAGAAACTCATTCTGACGAGGACTGCACGATTCGCTAAAAAGTGCAACCATAATAATAGCTCAGGCGCCCCACTTTGACGGTTCTGAGGAGAGCTTATCCATTTCGCCAGTACCTTGCATACCCTCTCTTGGTCTCCTTTTGAGGCAAAGTCCCAAGCTGTATCCCGATATGCATAGTAGAGGGATATGCAACACTCCGTTCCACCACAGAAGGCTAGGCTCAAGAAAGAAGTTCAGCCACATATTATAGCTGGCAATGATTACCCCGACGAGGCCTGTAACCCTCATTGTGGCTATATTAACCTTTGGGTAATGAAGTGTGAGTATTGCGAGATACACCGGTGTCATCATGCAGAATGTCAAGCCAGCACTGGAGGTCAATAAGTAGAGCGGATTAAGGTCTGGCTTCATCGTATCCGGGTTAAGGGGATACCAGAAGGCGAGGAATGCCAAAGGAACAACCCAATATCTCCAAACTGGTCTTTTGATCGATATGAATTCATTCTTACGTACCTTAGCTTCCCACATCCAGAAGCCCGCAATGATGAGGAACATAACCACATTTCCAGTTAATATTGCTAGACCATACTCTTCAGTTATAGCTATACTCTGTACAATGGCAAATAGGACGTATGTAATACCCACATAGATACTGAAGACACGTGTAACTCTATTGTGAAGAAGAATTATGCAAATAATAAGTACAATTGGGATTATTCTGAAAATCGCATAGAAAGGTTCCAAAGAGTCTATGATAGCTTGCGAAAAAATTGTACCTAAGATACTCCCTCTGTCGGACCAATCATACCCCTTGGACACGTAGGGAGGAATAATAGAGCCAATTAAGGCTATCAGCAGGAAAAACCACCATCTACGAGTTGCGTATTCTAATCTGGCCTGGATTCTCTGCACTTTGCTACTCATGTCATTTTCAGACATCTTTTTATGGATAACCTATTCGAAGAGGATATTTTGGATTCAAACTGAGCATTATGTTGCTGAGCAGGACATTACATGATGCTTTTCGTCGCTGTCAATACTTTGGGGTGTCTAGGCTCGATTGAGTTGATGGCCTAACGAAACGTCATTTTGTGTATAATCTACACAACAAAAGTTCGGTTTACGGCAATAATTTTCCCATATTGGCCAGATAGGAAGACTGCAAGAGAAGTGGCAAGGCTTGCAAATGCAGGATGAAGGTGTCGACAGGACAATCTCATACGACTTCAAACCAGGGCGTGAGAGATTTCTTGCTGAAGTCTTGATTGGACTTCACAAGCCACAAAAGGAATTACCCTCCAAATATTTCTACGATGAACGTGGTTCGCATTTGTTCGAGCGTATCTGTCAACTTAAAGAATACTATATCCCTCGCATAGAAGCATCCATTATGCAGGCTCATATCAGGGAAATGGCCGAACTTATCGGACCTCACGTGCTCCTGATTGAATATGGTTGTGGGAATTGTGAGAAGGTGCGCTTTTTGATAGACCATCTGCATAATCCAGTAGCCTACATACCAATTGACATCTCCCAAGAGCAGTTGCTACATGTGACAAAGGAACTCGCCTCAATTTATCCCCGATTACAGGTTCTTCCAGTCTGTGCTGACTATACTAGCAGTTTTGAATTGCCGATTCCAAAGCAATCGAGCAAACGCACAGTCGTTTGCTTTCTTGGCTCAACTATTAGCAACTTTGACCCGATCCCGGCAAAGCATTTCTTGGAGCACGTTGCCACTGTCTGCGGGTCGGATGGTGCCCTACTTATCGGCGTAGACCTGAAGAAAGACCCTGCTGTGCTTCATAGTGCCTATAATGATAACAATGAGATAACCGCTGCTTTCAACCTCAATCTACTCGAGCGAATCAATCGGGAATTCGACTGTGATTTCCAGCTGGATGGGTTTCAGCACTATGCTTTCTATAATCCCCGAGAGAGCAGGGTTGAGATACATCTTGTCAGTCAGAGGGATCAAGTGGTTCATCTAAAGAGGGAAACCATTTCTTTTTCCAAGGGCGAAAGCATCTGGACGGAGAGTTCATACAAGTACAACCTTGATGAGTTCAAGCAGATGGCTGCAGCGGCTGGATTTAGAGTAGAGCGTGTCTGGGTGGATGAGCGGAAATGGTTCAGTGTCCAGTACCTGGTAACACGGTAGAGCTAGCTCAGTAGCATTGGCGGATCGCAGATTATTTGCAAGGCATGAGCCGCACCATGTCTTTCTCCCTGAGCACTTGCTCAAGAGCCAACACAGCATAGTCGATGTCTTCCTCCGTCGTATAACGGCTCAAAGAGAACCTCACCGAGCAGTGAGCCTCCTCTTCAGTCCTTCCCATGCCAATAAGAACATGCGTGGGTTCCGGAGAGCCTGACTTACAAGCTGATCCTGAAGAGAGTGAGATGCCATGCTGATCCAAGGCGATGACAATAGATTCACCACGTAGGCCGGGGAGGGTCAGATTAAGCGTGTTAGGCAGCCTATTCTCTGGGTGACCGTTCAATATGGCATCTGGCACCAAATTCCTAATGCCTTCCTCCAATTTGTCTCGGAGGTCATGTATCCGCTCAGAGTCCCGAAGAGTGTATGTGGCTAGTTCCGCCGCTTTGCCCAAGCCTACGATAGCCGCAACGTTCTCTGTACCAGCTCGTATTCCGCTCTCCTGTTTGCCCCCGTGAATAAGTGGCTCCAGTTCGATTCCCTTCCTGACATATAGAGCCCCTACGCCCTTTGGGCCATGAAACTTGTGACCGGACAAACTGAGCATATCCACGCCGAGCTCTTGTATATCCACCCTGATCTTACCTACCGCTTGAACAGCATCCGTGTGGAACAGTATCCTTTTTTCGCGGCAAATCGAACTTAACTCCTTGACAGGAAGAATAGTGCCCACTTCATTATTGGCCATCATGATGGAGACGAGGATGGTATCTTCGGTTACAGCGGTTCGAAGTTTTTCGGGATCCAGCCAGCCATTTTCGTCTACGGTGATATATGTTACTCTATAGCCATTTTTCTCACAAAAACCACAGGCGCCAAGTATTGCTGGATGTTCTATGGTTGTCGTTATAATGTGATTGCCTTTGTCACGCATGGCAAATGCTGCCCCCTTGATGGCTAAGTTGTCAGCCTCAGAGCCACCGCCTGTAAAGATAAGCCGCCGTGGTTGGGAATTTATAAGTTGAGCCAACTGGCGGCGGGAATGCTCCAAACCTTCTCGGGCAATCCTGCCAGTCTCATGAATGCTGGAGGGGTTACCGGCATCCACGCTCAGGTATGGCATCATAGCTTCTCGTACTGCATCATCTACCTGGGTTGTGGCATTGTTGTCAAGATATATTTGCCTTTCCAGCTTTTTTTGTGCTTCATGAGCGCTTGCTAAACCACTTTGATAGCCTATTATTTGTCTATTTACTGAGCAGCGAGTCTCATCAGTACCAGACTCAACCTTTTGCACATCACACAGAAGTGCCTTATAGACGGGAAAACCAGAAATTCTATCGTAGTTGTTGATGTCTGTAAGTTCATTAACGTTCCATTCCTGCCATGCTTTTGGTCCAACCGGAGTACCACCACCGAACATACACTCCACGCACCCCTTCATAATGTCAATTGTGACTTTGGCCCTTAGTGGTATGCTCCCTCTCGGAGTGATTACCCGTACTAGATCGCCACTTCTAATACTCCTTTTCTCAGCATCTTCAATGTTAATCTCTACTATGGGCTCCGGGGTGTCCTTTATCAGGCCCTCAATACCGTGATGTTGAGATCTGAAATCAGTTTGGGGCCTCGCACCGGAGTTAAACACCAAAGGAAAGCTTCTCCCCAATTTCGGACTCCCCAGCGGTCCCTCAGTCGGTTCGATGTATTTCGGTAATGGCTCATAGCCATATTCCTCTAGTATCGTTGAAAATATTTCAAACTTCCCCGTTGGAGTGTCAAAACCAGGTTTGGCGTCTTTTCTTAAACCACCTTTCTGCCACTTCTTATACTCCATCATGGGTGTTGGAATTCTTACCCACCCCCCAGCTGCCTTGACTTCCTCCAGTGAATATCCAGAACCTTCCAGGACAAATCGGAGCATTTCATCTTCAGTCTGAGGAAATAGATGTCCATATCCGAGATGCTTGGTCAGTTCAGCCATGATGAGGTAATCATTGCGTGCCTCTCCGACAGGCTCAATTATTCTCTCCCGTAGGCGAAAAATTGGACCGTATGTCATGTATGAATAATTTTCAAACATAGTCGTAGCTGGCAGGACTATATCAGCGTATGCAGCGTCAGCCGTAAGCTGGCGATCAATACAGACTACCAGATCAAGTTTGGACAGGACTTCTCTCCAAATCGGAGTTTGTGGACACGATGTCAGCAAAGAAGCGCCATGAATGATTAGGCCACGTGTCCGATAGGGATCACCCCTAAGAACAGAATCAACAAGCGCAATGGCATGTGACTCACCACGATAGTTGCTGTAGATTGGGAAATCACGACGACCGATTGCCATGTCCAAGTTTGGATTCTCAAGGTTGCAGGAGCGGTTGATACGGAATTCATTTTTCAGCATAGTTAATCCGATGCCGCCGGGTACATCGAGTTGATTGGCGAGGGCAAATAGGGTTAGCACGGCCCTGGCCGACTGAACGCCGCTGTTAGAGTACTCCAAGCCAGTATACATGAGTAGAGAAGTGCCACTGGCTTTACAGATGCGCCGGGCAAGGTCTCGTATCGTATCTGCTGCTACCCATGTGATGCTCTCTACTACTTCCGGCTGAAAGTGCTGAACATAGGTTTCAAGCTCATCGAAGCCGTAACACCAGTTCTCTGCGAAGTCTTCATCATATAGGTCCTCTTCAATTAGTACTGCTATCATGCTTAAGGCCAGGGCACCATCAGTACCAGGCCGAATCGGGATCCATTGAGCATTGGTACACACAGCTGTTTCTGTGCGGCGGGGGTCAATGACAACAATCTCTGCACCACGCTTGGCTGCTGCCTCCAGCCGTTGCATGTCTGCGGGGGGTGAGTCAGTGGCGGGGTTCGTGCCCCATACCACGACCATCTCGGCATTCTCTATATCGGCGAACATATTCATTTGCATCCGCCCCATGGT
Organism: uncultured Dehalococcoidales bacterium; assembly: GCA_964592065.1. GTDB lineage: Bacteria > Chloroflexota > Dehalococcoidia > GIF9 > AB-539-J10 > JAFGBN01. The sequence goes on from CAZQDF010000013.1 coordinate 11,957, forward strand.
CACATGGGGGGCGATCATGTGAAGAGATACGTAACATAGCGCACCCACCCCCGTCGTGTTCGGAGATCCAAATGGAAATAGAGCGTTGGATGCCGAAGATACAATTGCGCTTTTGGGTTGGTACAGATCACACAATGATAACTCTTGAGCTCCGCGCCCAGTGTAGATAGATACTACTTCGGGCCCAGATTCCTGCTTGATTCTTACTAGACTCCCAACAATGAGTTCATATGCTTCGTGCCAACTAATACGTTTGAAATCGTATGAACCCTTAGACCCCAATCGCTTCAAAGGATGTTTGAGTCTATGCTTGGAATAGATTATCTCTGGTGCGTACTTAGCACGCCGGCAAATCATACCTAATGTGTGACTACTGTCGGCTCTGATGTCCACTAGCTTGCCGTTGGCGAGACCAACCTCCACCCAACAACCAGCCGGACATATGCCACAAAGGCCCTTACGCCACTCTACTCTCGACTCACCCTCTTTAGATTCGTTGATGACCGATTTTGTATGGGTCATGGGTACATACCTTCTGATTAATTAATCTTCAAATTTTTAGAAGACGGCTAGTACTTCTGCCAATCTTTTCCCTGACGCAGCCCTTGCACATAAGCAGCTTGACCAGCGTGAAGAATGCTATCATCTAGGATACTAACCAGCCGTACTCCAACTGTTGGCAGCGGCTGGAACCACGGTTCGTTAAGTTCTCTGTCTAGGTTGGTTTCAGATAAGTTGCTGATATACTGCTGAGAGCGCTCTACCACTGCCTGATTGTAGTCTAATAGTATTTTTGCTTCAGGTGATTTAAACGCTGACACTTGCTGCGGGCTGTGTCCGAATCCAATATCATTTGGCTCTGGTTGTCGATTGAACTTAGCATACCACTCGTCCATAATCCAAAGCTGCTCCTCACCCACTAAAGAAGCGGTCTGGGCATCTTGTTGGCGTGTCAAGTGCCAGGTTAGCCAACCAATACTGTTACAATCATGCCTCGGCTGCCAGTCCAAATCATCCTAAGTTAGCCCTTTCAGCACGTTTTCTAGTAACTCTGGAATGCGACCGTAACCATCAGTAAGAAGATTCCCCCACTCCATGACTGCCTTCCTTTCTCGATCAATCTCAGGTCGTAGTCAAGGATTACACTGAACAGTTTAGAATTATCATACGAGCCAGTCAACACTGGAAAAGAAGTCAGACTAGCATGTTTGTTCTTTGTGTAGTCATGATTTTCTCTGTTGTGCTTAGAGTAGAACCAATTTGGTAGTCCAAGCGGAAGCCCAATTTTATCAGGTGCCCAGCGATGCAGTCAGCACGCTCACTTTATAACTCTCCAGAGAGTCATATTCTGCAGATGGTTTTACAGCTCTTTCTAATTTGTAAACTCATTCTCTTGGCTTGGAGAGGGGAAAATCTAGCTGGGTTCCCAGATATAACAAAAGCCACTTTTGTTAGGCAGTGAACGAAACGTCAGGTTGTGCAGCTATCTCACTAACAGATTTGCTCTTGGTAAAAAAGCCTCCTTTAATGTGATGCTTCCCTCCTGAAATCATCTGAAACTCAAAATCAGTGGCCGCAGCAATGTATTCGTTCACGAATACTAGGTCACTCACACGTGGAACACAGATGATGTATAATTAAGCCATGATCAAATGTGGTGAGGTAGGCAAGTGAAAGATGCGGATGACGTTGTGCAAAAGAGCCTGGCTCTTTTGAAAGAAGAGCGTGAATTGTTCGACAAAGCTATGGCATTTCAATTTGCGGCTATAGAATCGGTTACTCGCAATACACCTATAACTGAAGACGGGCTTCGTGCAGCGGTCGCCCTTGCTTGTTATACTTTCGATATGTTGCTATGTGGATGGAAGTCGCTCATTCACGGATTCTATTCTGTTGCCTTCCATTCTATAAGGAGTATTGACCAAGCTACGGTCACCGAAGTGGCTGTTATGCTTCATCCAAACATTGCCCGAAAGTTTTGGAAAGATAAACTAACTGATGGGGATGCGTCAAAGGCACTACAAATAGCGATTGAGGCAGAAGA
>CAZQDF010000014.1:0-13994 GCA_964592065.1 uncultured Dehalococcoidales bacterium
TTATTTTACAGGAGTCTCGCATTCAAGGTGGTCCTATTTTCGGGGGGCAGGCCACGTTGAACAACATAGCGTAGTGTGCGATGCGACGAATTGCCGTTGCATGAAAGCTTGATTTGTTACCTAATTGCACAATAGGGCGGAATGTTCACTCAAAGTAGTGCCTTCTGCGCATGAAAGCAGCAGGGATTCTGTCTTTCCCCTTTTCTTGTACACAATTAGTGCTTAGTCCACCCAGTACAGCTCAGTCCATCAGGTTTCCAGTTTCAGTCCATCGGTCCAACATAATTTCTTTCGCGGTAAGATAGTGCCCGAAAAATATATGTATTTTCCTCAACAATCCCCTTGTAAAAACTGAATTTCTTACGCTTTCACTGCATAAGGGGGAATACAGTATTGAAGTTGCTTTAAGTGGCCTAATTCCCTGGACTGACAGTCACGAAGTACAAATGGAGGTGAACTATGACGCTTACTGATCAGGTTTATGATGAACTAATTGATGGACTGGATAAAGGGGTTGATTGGGAGCAGTTTCTAACCAAGTATCGGACCAGCAAAGGTCCGTTATATAACGCTGTTGGGAAGGTGCTCCAAGACATCACGGTGCAGATCGCAGCCTTGGATGAAGAAAGGAGGAAAGCCCAGGAAGAGGTGAACCAGGATGGACTCAGGCTGGACTCCTTGAACCAGAAGATAAAAGAGGCCGAGAGCGTTATCAAGGCTAAAACTCATGAGCTTTCAGTAGCCGAAGAGAAAGAAAGCTCTGTAGAGAAGCAAATTGAAACTCTGGAGACGAAGCTTGATGAGAAGAATGAGTTCATAAAGCAAGTTGGTGAGATAGAGAAGCTTGGCTTCAATATTGAGAGGTTAAGGGAGTTGAAGGATACGCTTACTGAGATTGGGGCAAAACACGGTCTTAAAAGTGAAGAGGCTGTTAGCAAGTTCTTCGATGACTTAAAGGATTATGATACCAAGACTGGCTTTGGGGTAGAAATCCAGAGACTGGAAACTATCACTGAGACCAAAAAGCTGGAAGCGCAAAAGTGGCAGGCTGAGGCTGAGAGAATTGAGAGAGAGTTTAAGCAGCTTAAAGAGGCAATCGATGCAATGCAAGCCCTTCTCAAACGCGGGATTAAGCCAGAGCAAATCGTCTCCTGGCATAATAGCCTAACCAGCAGTGGTGGAGTTGAGGAGCTTGAGGAGGGTCTTAACCGCTACGGCTCAATTGAAAAACTCTTGGCCGCTAAGAAGAGGGAAGGGAAGCGCCTGGATGCAAAGGTATCAGAGCTCAATGGCAGGTTGAACGCATTAAAGGAGCAAAAAGCGGAAATAGGAGGATCAATCAAGGCGCTTAGAGCTTCGGCCGTTGGAGAAATTGAAAGACTGGGCCAAACTGCACTTGAAACATTGAGGACACAGAAGACGGAAACAGAGGGATCAATCAAAACGTTGAAGACTTCAGCCCTGAATGAAATGAAAGAGGTTAGCCGGACCGGAGTTGAAAAAATTGGCGGAGTGGCACAAGCAGGAAGCAATTCCCTTCGACAAACCGCGGAAACGGCCTTAAGTGAGTTGAGGCAGGCCTTGTTGCTGGTTGATAATGTATCGGCCAGGGCACTTGAAGCTGGCAAGATAATAGGTCAAATTGAAAGCAAATTAGATAAGAGTAAGGAAACAAGAGAAAAGACTGCAGCACTCGTGGCAGCTATTGAGAGAGGCAAATGAAGGTACTAAGTGAGTTAACCGTTGCCGTGATGATTAGGCTTGCTGATATGGAGCACGAGGCAAGGACACTTCTTTCTGAACTGGATACCTTGGAGGTCCGCTTGCACAGAGCCTTTGAAGCCGTTTCCATTGACGCGGCTGTGGCTTGTCTGAACATGGAGAGGAAACGAATGCTTGACGAGGAAAACCGAGCTGAAACAAGCAAAAGTTTGGCTGGATTTCCTGCCCTGGGTATCTACGGTCTATTTTCCCTTATCACTGGGCGAAAACCAAATTGGGACAGAGCATTTTCCATAGCCTTCAAGGAAGAGCCATTTGGAGATATCAGGATTGTGGTGAGCCAGGATAATGTGAGACTGCTAAATGTGTCCAGGATGGCAAGAGAGAAAAATATGACTGCTGCTGGGACTGTAGCATATGTAAAGACCAAAGGTGACAATGTGCTTACCTGGCTAGAATTTGAAGCTAGAGCGAGAAACTTGAGGATAGCTCTCCTAAAGGGCGAGGGGACGCTTCTGGGCAAAGAAGCCAAACTGCAGCTGAAGCCTCATGGCTTGCCGCGCTTTGTTAGCAGTGAAATTCGACAAAGTGGCTAATAGATATGTTTTACCGACTATGACCCGGCATCTGCTCGCTGATAAACAGCCCTGACTAGACACAGAGTTAGTATGGTGATGTCAGGTTCTTTGGGTTATTCTGAACCGCGATCTGGCTCGCTTCGCTATTTGTTGTCAGCGTTTGACATCTTTTGCAACCTGTGCTACACTAAAATAAAAGATAGACCCAAGTGAGGTGTGATTTGGACAATGAGTTATTGACGATAAAAGAAGTCGCTTCCCTTTTAAAGACGAGCAAATTCACTATCTATCGCCTTATGCGACAGGGGGAGTTCCCCTGCATCAGGAAAGGGAAGCGCTTTACTCGCATTAGAAAAGCAGATTTGGAGGCATTTTTACAGAAATACACCGTTACAAGGAGAGGTTAGAAATGAGAGCAGCACTTTATGAACGGGTTTCTACCGATGCCCAAGTGGAACGCTATGGGCTAGGAGTGCAGGAGTGGGCGCTGAGGAAGCGATGTCAGGAGCGGGGTTATAGCCTAGCCTCAGACGGTGTGAAGGATGCCTTCGTAGACGATGGCTCCAGCGGCGGTGACTTGAACCGCCCTGCCTTGACCCGTCTACGCCAGGCAGTAAGGGAAGGAATGGTGGATATCCTCCTTTGTTACGACCCCGACCGTATCTCTCGCAACCTCTCCGACCTCCTGTTGCTCACCGACGAGTTTGAGAGGGCTGGGGCTCGCCTTGAGTTCATTACTCAAGAGACAGACGCTTCGCCTGAGGGACGGATGTTCTTCGCCATGCGGGGTGCTGTGGCCGAATACGAGCGGGCTAAAATTCGGGAGCGAACTATTCGGGGGCGGCTCCAGAAAGCCCGCCAGGGAAAAGTCATCAGCCGGGCCGCAGCGCCTTATGGCTACCGCTACGACCCAGCTACCTCAGCCCTATTTATTTGCGAAGATGAGGCCAAAATTGTCCGTTTAGCCTTTCATCTTTACACCGAGGAGCGAGTGTCCCTAGTACGACTGGCAGACCGCCTGAACCGTCTTGACATAGCTCGGCCCAAGGGTGGTCAGCGCTGGCATCAAAGCCATCTGGGACGCATGCTTCGTAACGAGACCTATGCTGGGACACTCTGGCAGAACCGCTGGCAGAGCCAAAAGGTGACAAGCAAGCTGGGACGGAAGCCTATAATTGAAGCTATTGAGCGCCCAAAGGCAGAACAGCTTCCAGTGGGAGTCCCCTCAATCATCCCCAGAGAGGTGTTTGACTCGGCCCAGAAGCGCTTGGGTGAGAACCTGCAGTTAGCTCGGCGCAACGCCAAACGGGAGTACCTTCTGTCGGGCTTGCTTAAGCACGCTTGCGGCAGCGGCATGGGCGGGCGCACCCACAGCGGCGTGACTTACCACCACTGCTACAAGGATCAAAGGTTTAAGGCTCCCATAAATGAGAGAGGAGAACCTCAGCCCTGTTCTTGTAAGTGGGTGAACGGCCAGGCACTGGAAACGACAATTTGGGAAACAGTCACGGGCCTCCTGCGTGACCCCGATCTATTGGTGCGGGAGCTAGAGAACCTCACGCGCTCTGATTCAGCGACGCGGGAAACTTTGAGTGAGGAGCTAGCCCAAGTAACCAAGCGGTTAGAGGAACTGCCCAAGGAGGAGCAGCGGTTAGTAGAGGGCTACCGCAAGGGACTCTATGCCGACTTCATGATGCGGGAGGAAATGGAGCAGGCGGGTAAGGAGCGGGCCACCGCCGGGGAACGCTACCAGGAGCTTAACCGTCAGCTTGCTCACCTGGACAAGGCCCTCAGCTATCGAGGGCAGATAGAGGAATTGGCCCAGAGGCTCAGCGCTGGCCTTGAGGTAATGAGCTTCAATGAGCGCAGGGAGTTACTCCGCCTTTTAGTGGATGAGATCGTCTATGACGATGGCCACGTGACTATCAAGACCATCATTCCTTTGGGGAATGGTCAATTGTATCCTGTATCCCAACGGCCATGTAGAGAGAGCGCAAAGAACACACACCGAGGAGTTCTACGAGGTAACTGATACCAGCTTTGATTTGCCAGAGCTAAATCGAGCTCTGCTGAAGTGGGAAGTAGTATACGATACTGTTCGTCCAAGCCAGGCATTGGGCTACCTTACACCGCTGGAATATCTACAACAATATTGGCAAAATAAAATAAAGGAGGAAGTGTCACCAATCACCTGAACGAGTACAACCTCTAGACTGCAATTAAGTTAATGGAGTAAAATAGCTAAAATTGACATTGCTTATTTGGGAGGAAGTGGTATTAACGCTGCAAGAAGTCAAATTTTTAGGTTTGTCGGAGAGGTACCGCTACAATTAGGTTATAGCTAGGGAAAGATTGAGACTTTACGATAGGAACGTGCAATAAACTAAAGGAGTTGGACCGTGGGAAATACGTGTCTTTTTTGCCGTATTATTGCCGGCGAAATACCTTGTGATATAGTTTACCAAGATGAAGATTTCTTAGCATTTAGAGATATTGAGCCTCAGGCGCCTAAGCATGTGCTCATTGTACCGAAAACTCATATTGCATCTTTGGCGGAGCTTACTGAGCAACAACAAGGATTTATAGGGCGCCTTCTAATTTTAGCCCAGAAACTAGCAGAGGAGGAGGGGATAGCGAAAAGCGGCTATCGCCTGGCAATAAATTGTGGTCCTGAAGGAGGACAAATAATTCCTCATCTTCATCTCCATCTTATTGGTGGTAGGAAGTTGAGTGGCCAACTTGGCTAAGTGTAGCGAAAATACTAAACTCTAATATTGGAATTTCAGATTTGCTATACGTGCATTTAGCTATATCGGTCCGTATGAAAATCATAGGCGCTTCAGCTTAGCTACCAGTTCTTCTATAGTTTCATCAGGAGTGGATGTCCCAGCAGCGATGCCAATGAGATGTTTGCCTTCGAGCCAGGAATCAACCACTTCTTCCGCTCTTTCTATCAGATAGGTTTCTACTAGAGGGGAACATGCTTCAGCTAGTCGCTTACTATTGGCGCTATTATATCCACCCATTACTATCATAAGTTGGCTTCTCTTGGCTAAGCTTAGGGCGGCCTCTTGCCGTTTTTGCACTGCTTGACATAAAGTGTTAACAATGCGCAACTCTTTAGTTTTAGAGCTAAAGGTAAGCACAAGCTGCCTAGCAAACTCGATAAAGGCGGATTTATTTTGAGTGGTTTGAGGGATGAGGCCCAGGCGATATGGCAGTTTCTTGGGAAAGTTTATTTGTCTCACATCGAGAGCAACTATACCTTTGCTTCCCGTCCAACCTAGCAATCCTTTGACCTCGGAATGCTCTGGTTCGCCAAAAATGATGACATTAAAGTGGGACTCAGCTAATTCCTTAGCTACATTTTGAGCCTTGCAGACTATGGGGCAAGTAGTATCAATAACATGAATCTGGCGGGCTTTGGCTTCAGATAACACTGCAGGGCTTACGCCATGAGTAGTGATAGCTAAGATTTTACCTTGAACTTGGTCTAGATGATTTACTGGCTTTACTCCCACTTTAGTCAGCTCTTCTACTAACTGTTCGTTATGTGCTATTGGCCCTAGAGTTTCTATCTCTCCATATTTGTTACCGGCATCTTTTAATAGCTTTACGGCTCGCCTTACACCAAAGCATAAGCCGAGCCCTCGAGCCTTCTCAATCTCCATGTTCCTTGTAGACTCCTTGATATTCCGGTGGAAGAAGAGCAGCGATTTCACCCATTAGCTGAGAGGTTAATAATTTTATTTGGGATTTATTTAACCTACCATCAACGAAAGGAAGCTTGAAAGGTTGACCAATATTAATAACTATTTCAGGGCGTCTCCATAGCCAGCTCATCCCCTTGATCTTATCGGTGCCAGTGATACCGACAGGGAGAAGAGGAACATCCGCTTGTGAAGCTATAACTGCAGAGCCCGATTTGCCCATTGTAAGCTTACCATTGCGGCTTCTCTTGCCCTCTGGAAACACGCCTAGAATTATCCCATTGTCTAAAATATCCTTAGCTTGCTTCACTACGTTTCGCTTATCCTTAGTTGTCCCTCGGCGACGCACGGGAAAGGCTTGTGCCCAGTGAATAATAATTTTCAAAAGGGGATGATGGAAAAGTTCTTCTTTTGCCATAAACCTTATCCATCTAGGAAAACTAAGTTCTAGCAATATTGGGTCGAGAAAGTGAACATGGTTAGATACAAGGATGAACGAGTCAGTTAAGGGTATATTTCCCCGTCCTTTAACCTTCCAAGAAAGAAAAACCTTAGAAAAAGGTTTAAGTATGCTCAAGATGATCCTTTGGGATAGAGTCATTGACCTACTGTCCCTCCGTGTCATCCTGAACTGCAAGCGAAGAATGACCATCTAGCTTGACAGCCAGAGAATATATTTTATTCACAACTCGCTCTAAACTAAGTTTTTCTGTATCGATGATTATGGCGTCGGCAGCGGGCTTAAGTGGTGAGATAAGCCGGTGAGTATCGATTTCATCTCGTCTCTTTAATTCAGCTAAGACAGTGTTGTAGTTCACCTTTTCTCCTTGCTCCAGCAATTCCTTGCAGCGGCGATTAGCCCTCTCCTTGGCAGAAGCAACCAAGAAAATCTTTAATTCCGTCCAAGGCAAAACCACCGTTCCTATGTCTCTGCCCGCCATTATTACTTTCCCCCGCTGGGCTACTCTCCGCTGCTCAGATACCATCGCCTGGCGCACCCCAGCCACCTTTGATATTGCAGGAACCTGTTTTTCTATCTCAGGATGAAGCAGTTCGGAAGAAACGTCATCGCCATCGACTAGAATGGAGAGACGTCCCTTCTGAGAGGGAACAAAATCAAACTTGGTTGTACTAGCCAGGTGGCAAAGCCTGTTTTCATCCTCAGGAGAGATACCTAATTTAAGGACTTTGCCGGTAAAAGCTCGATATATCATACCTGTATCAAAGAAAATATAGTCTAATTTTTTAGCGAGCAGCCTGCCCACGCTGCTCTTGCCCACTGCTACGGGACCGTCTATAGCAATTAGTCGAGGTTTCAAAATTTTCCTATCTTACCATTATAGAGGATGCTGTCAAGCTTTTGTGCTGGCCCTTTGGCAAATTGGATGGAAACAGCTCTAGGAGTCTGTCTGAATAATATTTTAGTCTCTTCATTACTGCAGCGCTATAGCATATCAGGCAAAGTGAAGAGCTTTCAGCAATAGAGGAATAGGGCAGATGAGACTATCCAGGCTTCTTTGCTCTCCCATTCATGCCACCATCACATATCTATATCTTGCTAACCCATGCCCTTGCGCTCCAAACAATTTGAGTAAGTTATGCCCAATGCAGGCCAGTTGCCACTCGCCGCTCACTTTGCCGATACTCCTCAGCGAGAATTGACGAAATCCTCTCGCCTGCTTGATCTGGCCAAATACTGGCTCTGGCAATTGTTTCCTCAGGGCATAGTATTCCTTTCCTTTTTTTGTTCTCAATTTACGCCGCATTCTATCTGCTGTAGAGAGATATTTCGGTATCCGCCCATGTGGCGAAGCTATGCTGGCTTCGCTGTAGTGCATCTTATCAGGTGGCATATAGGCATCTATCCTCTGAGTGCTGAGGCCTTCCACCGTGTCCTTTGAGGAGTACCCTGCATCGGCTGATACCTGGTGTGGCAGTCGCTTAACGTTAGACTTTACTGCCTCTACCAAAGGTTTTGCCTGCCCTTTATCCGAGGGTTGATTGGTTAGTCTGGCTGCCACAATAACTTGCTGGTTGCTATCTACTGCTATCTGGGCATTATAGGCCTGTATGAACTGTTTGCCACCTGGGGCAGGCATGATGTGAGAACCAGGATCAGTGAAATTTCTCTGGGTTTTATCGGGTGGTGTTCCTGTAGCTCCCTTTTGTCCATAATTAACCTTCTGCTGTGCTTCTGTCTCAAGAGACTCCTTGGCTTCCCTGATCTCCTCAAGGCGACTCTTCCTGAAGGCTAACTCCTCAGGGAGTCCATCTCCTCTCTTGTCCTGGCCATAGCGCTTATTTTCTTCCTCATCTACTGTCTCTGCTTTCTGCAACAGCTCCCTGACCTCGGCTGTTAAACGAGCCTCTTCTTTCTTCATCCGCTTATAGCTCATGGCCTTGTGTTTGAGGCATTAGCTTTTATCTTTGTTCCATCCAATGCCACATGACCCAGCTTCACTAACCTCGCCTTCTGGCATAGCTTCAGCACTCGCGGGAATAGTCCTGCCGGCGCTGGTAAATGATCCTTACGAAAATCAGAGATGGTTAGAAAATCAGGAGTGTTGTTGGCTGCCAGCACCTTGAAGGCAATATCCTCTTCCAAGCTCATCGCTAACTTGCGCGACGAGGGAACATCTATGCAATATGCGTACAGCAACATCTTCACCATCATCCAGGGATGGCAGGGAAAATAGCCTCTCTTCACCTTGGTAGCGAGCCATAATAGCTGATAAATCCAGGTGGTCTACTACATCAGAGACGAAATAGTCCAAGTAGTCTTCAGGCAGCCAATCCCGAAGGGAAGCTGGTAACAGCAGCAACTGATCGGGTTGCTATAGTCTGAATGCCTTGCTCATCGATGTCCTCCTCCAGTTATGCTGCCTTTATTATACCTCCCTATCCTTTTACTCGGACAGACTCCTAGATAAAGCATTCGGTCTTGGCATCTAGGGGCAACTTCACTCGCTATAATTATAGAGATTTAACACCTAGGATGCAATGAACTCTGCACCAAGCAACAATTGACAGTTGCTTGGTGGGGATCCCGGGTGACTGCCAAGATAATACCTTGGGAACTCGAACCCATGAACGATTTTGATTTCCTCTCACTAATTTCCTTGCGAGGCGGCTGGCTGTCCTCTAGTTTGTCCTTCTGAGTTATGCGAGGGTGAAGCTGCTCTGTCTCTCTCAGACTTATTAGCCGCAAGCACTTACCTGAAGCCATTCTGGGATTCTGCGAAGTCTCTCGTCGTTTATTTTTCAAGCTCAACGGGCCAAAATGTTACGGTATCTAGAGCCCGTTAAACTGGGCAAAACCTCTGAATCTCTAATGTTGGGAGACATGAATATATTCTACAACGGCTGTTAATTTACCTCAGATTAGGTTAAACTTTCATTGATATGGCTCTGAAGTATAATCCTCGGGAAATTGAAAGGAAATGGCAAAAGAGGTGGGCAGATGACCATATTTATGAGGTGAAAGAAGACGGCACCCGTCCCAAATTCTATGCTCTGACCATGTTTCCTTATACTTCAGGAGACCTCCATATTGGACATTGGTATGCTATGGCACCTTCCGATGTGCATGCCAGGTTCAAGAGAATGCAGGGCCATAACGTGCTGCATCCTATGGGCTTTGATGCCTTTGGATTACCAGCGGAAAACGCCGCCATCAGTCACGGGATTCACCCTTATGATTGGACGATGGGGAATGTAGAAAATATGCGTCGGCAGCTTAAGAGCATAGGGGCCATCTATGACTGGAACCGTGAAGTAATTAGCTGTCTCCCCGAGTATTACAAATGGACACAGTGGCTTTTCCTGAAGCTGTATCATGCGGGGCTGGCTTATCATGCTAAGGCACCGGTTAACTGGTGCCCTAAGTGTCAAACAGTGTTGGCTAATGAACAAGTGGTGGGGGAGGGTTTTTGTGAGCGCTGTGGTGCAGTAGTGACCAAGAAGGATTTGGAGCAATGGTTCTTCCGAATTACTAAGTATGCTGAAGAACTCCTCGATTTCAGCCATATAGACTGGCCAGAGCGGATAAAGACAATGCAGAGGAATTGGATTGGTAAAAGCGAAGGAGCTGAGATTTCCTTTGGTTTAGAGCATGAAGGGGTACAGGAAAAAGAGATAAAGGTATTTACCACCCGTCCCGATACTATCTTTGGAGTTACCTTCTTTCTTCTTGCCCCGGAGCATCCTTTGGTCGCCCAGTTGACCACTCCAGAGCATAAGGTCGAGGTGAAGGAATATGTTGCTTGGTGTCGGCGGCAAGCTGAGTATGAGCGGACAGCCCTGGGCAGGGAGAAAACAGGGGTCTTCTTAGGAAGCTATGTCGTCAATAGATTAAACGGAGAAAGGGTGCCCATCTGGATTACTGACTATGCCTTGCTGACTTATGGCACAGGGGCAGTGATGGGAGTTCCTGCTCATGATGAGCGAGATCTTGAATTCGCCAGGAAGTTCAACCTTCCTGTCCGCCCTGTTATTGCTCCTTCAGGCTGGTCAGGTGAGGAATTAACCGAAGCATATACTGAGCCAGGCATAATGGTGAATTCCGAAGAGTTTACCGGCCTACCCAGCGAACAGGGATATGAGGCAATCTGTGCTCTACTAGAGAAGAAAGGGTGGGGTAAGCGAACTATTACTTATCGTCTTCGCGATTGGCTTATTTCCCGGCAGCGCTATTGGGGGGCACCTATACCTATGGTTTATTGCGATAAATGTGGCATAGTCCCTGTGTCTGAAGAGGACTTGCCCGTCCTGCTTCCTCCTGATGCTGAGTTTAAGCCTACGGGAGAGTCTCCGTTGAAATATTGCCAATCATTCGTTAATACCACTTGTCCTAAGTGTTCTGGGCCGGCGCGAAGAGAGACTGATACCATGGATACCTTTATGTGTTCCAACTGGTATTTCTTGAGGTATGCCAGCCCCAAAACTAATGATGCCCCTTTTGATGCTGAAAAACTGAGGTATTGGCTCCCTGTGGACTTGTATACTGGTGGCGCAGAGCACGCCGTCATGCACCTCTTCTATGCACGTTTTTTCATCAAGGCACTGAGAGATATAGGCCTGGTGGATTTTGATGAACCATTTATTCATCTGTTTAATCAGGGAACCATGGCTTATCGTGGCGGCAAGATGAGTAAATCTAAGGGCAATGTAATTGCCCCAGATGAATATGTGGCTGAATTGGGGGCTGACGCTGTTCGTGGCTATCTTATGTTTATTGGGCCGTGGGGGCTGGGTGGGGAGTGGAGCGATAGCGGCATCGTAGGTATTAGCAGGTGGTTAAATCGGATATGGAGCTTGGTAGAGGCTGGCTACACTAGCAAGTCTGTTAAGTCTAAGGCGGAGAAAGAACTTCGCCATATTATTCACAAGACGATTAAGAAAGTAACTGAGGATTTGGAAAAATTCCGCTTCAATACTATGCTAGCCAGCCTTATGGAATTTAGCAATTACTTATCTAAGATCAGAGAGAAGGGAACAATCTCAGATTCCCTGTGGCAAGAAGCTATTACCTATTTTTTGCTTCTTCTTGCCCCTCCTGCTCCTCATATTGCCGAGGAGTTATGGGCTAAAACTGGGCATTCTTATAGCATTCACAATCAATCTTGGCCCAAGTTTGATGAAGAGCTAGCTTGGGAAGAAGAGATTACCCTGGTCATTCAGGTAAATGGCAAATTACGAGATAGACTAGTTGTGCCTGCTTCTATCGCCGAGAGCCAAGCTAGGGAACTGGCATTGGGGCGGGAACGAGTAAAAGCCTATACTGATGATAAGGGACCCTCCCGTATTATTTATGTTCCTAAAAGGTTGGTAAATATTGTAACGAACTGAACAGAAAAAAATGAGGATAGCTTTTATTGGTGGTGGGACTATGGGAACAGCGATAGTCAGGTGCCTTTTGACCAAGGGGGTAGCTGCACCACAGGATATCGTAATTAGCGATGTCAGTTTATCGCAGCGCGAGTCGTTGAGCAAGGAGTATGGAGTTAGCACCTTGGCTAGTAATAGGAAGGCGATAGGAGGTGCTGATGTAGCTGTTCTGGCAATAAAGCCCCAAGATTTAGCTAAAATAATGGAGGAATTAAGAAATCTCCCAGCTCAGCAAGCTGTGTTGTCTATAGTAGCAGGTGCTAGTTTAGCTAACTTATGCCAGGGTTTAAACCATAATTGCATAATTCGGGCCATGCCTAATATGCCAGCGCAAATTGGGGAAGGAGTAACTGTATGGACAGCAACTACTGCAGTCAGTCCAAAACAGAAAAAGATGGCTCAATCTATACTTGGTTCTTTAGGAATGGAAATTTATGTTGCTGATGAGAAGTATTTGGATATGGCTACCGCTTTGAGCGGAAGCGGGCCAGCTTATGTATTTCTTTTTATTGAAGCGCTCATTGATGCGGGTGTGCATATTGGCTTGTCTCGGGATATAGCTCAAAAATTGGTGATACAAACCATACTTGGCTCTACCCGCGTTATTCCCGAGACAAATAAACACCCTGCGGAGTTAAGGGATATGATTACCTCGCCAGGAGGTACCACTACGGAGGCGCTCCTTCAATTAGAGAAGGGAGGCTTACGTTCTCTCCTCCTCGAAGCTGTTGTTGCTGCTTATGACAAGGCTAAGCATCTTTAGGCGAGCTGTGGAATATGATGGATTCGCTACTTGAATATCGCAGTTGCCCCAATTGTGGGGGGGATGATTTTGATGTGCTTTTCGATTCTAATATGAAAGCCTGTGATTTCCAGGAAGGGATAGGCACTGTGTATATGCTACCAGGGAGCAAGTATGGTAGGCATGTTAAGTGCCGGAATTGCCATCTCATATATGTAAACCCCATTGAAAAAGCGAGCAAGATCAACCAGGACTATTCCGAAATGGAAAACACCGGTGCTACTATTATTCGAGAAAGTCGCTTACGAGCCACTAAATCACAAGTGCAGTTAATTAAAAGGTATAAAAGTGGCACAAGCCTCTTAGATATAGGTTGTGGAGGGGGGTTTTTTCTGTCTAATGCCTCTAAAGCAGGTTATACAACTAAGGGGATTGAACTATCACAAGATGCAGCAGCATATGCCAGAAAGGAATTTGGTTTGGATGTAGATGCAGGGCATTTCGAGGAATCACAACTTCCAGAAAATTGTTTTGATGTGGTTACCCTGTGGCAAGTTCTGGAGCATGTTCCTTATCCGCTCATGATTCTTAAAGAAGCTCACAGGATACTCAAGCCTGGGGGGGTGGTGGCTGTATCAACTCCGAACATTGGAGGAGCACCAGCGAGGATTCTTGGGAGGAGATGGTGGAATATAAGGAGGGTTCATATCAACCAATTTACCACAGAAACCCTTAGGGGAATCCTTAAGAATGCTAGGTTCAAAAAAATATCTTCTGTCTCTTATTGGGAACGTATCAGTTTATCTATGCTGCTTATACCAATGCTAAGATATCTGAGGGTATATGAACCAGTAAAGGCCATATTTTACCCCAACTCTATTTTAGGGAAGGTTATGGGTAAGATACGGTTTATTTATCCCTCAAAAGTTGATAATTGTATCATGCTTGGCTTTAAATAGGAGTTTATAAGTGACAAATTTTTCTCCATTACAAGGGATTAAGCTTGCCTTAAAGGGGATCTATAACTATACAACTCATCGTCCTTTAGTAGTTTCCTGTAATTGTAACTGTCGGCACTGTGACCTTGGGGGCATAATAAAAGAGGAAAAGCAAATTAACTCGGATGAGTATGGCAAGCTAACTCGACGCCTAAATCCAGTTGCAGTGCAAATTTCTGGCGGTGAGCCACTTTTACGCAAAGACATAGTAGCCGTAGTTAAGGCTATTAAGCAATCTGATGGGTTACCATACTTGATACTTGTTACCAATGGAGTGCTATTAAACGAGAGTAACTATCTACAATTGCATGAAGCTGGGGTGAACCAAATTTCTGTATCACTCGACTTCCCTGATGAG
>CAZQDF010000015.1:0-13321 GCA_964592065.1 uncultured Dehalococcoidales bacterium
AGGAATTCACCTGAATTTTCTTATCCTGGGAACATAGAAATCCTTGCCGACCTTGGGTACATAGAAGTCTTTGTCTACCTTAGGTATGTAAAACTCTGACCCTCTTCTTTTGGGAAGTAGCAACCTAAGGAACAGCAACAGTGCCCCCAGTATTCCCAGAAATATTCCCAGTCCTATTCCTGCTTTTTTCCAGTTGCTCATAACATTGGCTTGGGCAGTCTATGAATGTTACGCAGACCCCTGGGAACATAAAGATCCAATAGGCTTTCTTTACTTTCCCCTTTTTCCTCATCCGAAATCTCACGTCCAAGTTCTCCCAGATCTTCCGCCAACCTTCCTATTTGTCTGATTATCTCCCTCTTTCTGGCTTCCGATTCTTGCTTCTCCATTTCTTGACACCTCCTGTTTCTATTCCTCTCGCCCTACCGCTCTTGTTCTGTCCCTTTTATCCCGCCATTGCCCCATTGCCATGATAGCTGCTCGGTATTGTGAAGCCCAGGCGCCTACCATTCCCGTTTACCTTGGATAAAGCGTTGTCCAGCTCCTCAATGCCGAACTTACAATAGCCCAGCTCATCACAGCTAGGGCTGTGCCCATGCTCAATAACCAGGCTATAGAGTACTTCCTGGACTTGAGCTGGGGTATAACTTTCTGTTCTCTGGGCCAGATAATCCTGGATATCCTCATCTATTGGAATTGTCTGAGAAAGAGACTGAACCAGCTCCCTTCGCTGCTCAAATGAAGGCAGTGGCAATAGTATGACACGGTCAAATCGGGAAGGCCGATTCCTCAAAGCCTTATCCAGGATTTCAAGCCAGTTTGTCGTGGCTACAGTGACCACTTCCCTGCATTCCTCGACTCCGTCAAGTGCTGACAGCAGAGTTGCTAAGGCTCCACCTCTGGAATAGTGGGACTCCGTTCTTCCTTCGCCGATAAGGTCAATGTCTTCAATGAATACCATGCTTGGCCTCAGGTCTTCAGCCAGCTCATACAACTCGAAGATGTATCCGCTATGGAGCAGGTCGCTTCCGGTGGCCAGGATACAGGTAATGCCAGAGCTATTGTTCAGCAGTATTTTGCATATCAAGGTCTTACCGGTGCCTGGTTCACCTACTAGCAGGACGCCCCTCCGTGCAGGTATGCCATACGTGGCGAGCTCATCTCCCCTACCGAGAAAGCCGGCTGTGTTAGCCACAATCTCGTCCTTCAGCGATGGAGCTAACGCCAGGTCCTGCCAGTTCTTTGATGATGGCTTCAAGAAGCTGATGCGATGGCTGAAACCCAGCTTCTTGCCTTTGTAGAGGTTGTGTTCCCTGGTACTCTTGTGGACTCCTTCAGCAAACTGGTGGGCTTCATCTGTTGCATTGCTGGAGGCTGTTACTACCAGCGAAGCAGGTCGCATTGACGTAGCGTGTATAGTAGCCAGAAGACGCTTACCTTCTTTTTGCAGGAGCAAACGACCGCCACACAGGATATTTTCGTATTGGTCATAATCGGTGTTAACATCGGTATATCGTGGTGCTGGGTGGCTGTAGCAAAGGATGCTAACGACCTTCCAGCCCTCGGCTTCAATATAGCGCTGAAGGGCCCAGGAAAGCAGGTCGCCGTAATACCTCGGCACTATGATTGGTGCATCTGCCTTCTTCCCCGGGCCCAAGAATCTGGCAATCGTCTTGGCGCTTCTCTTTTGCAGAGCCTGAATATTCGCATACGGGTTGCCATCGTCATCATCCTCCTCCATATTCAGGGCCTCTATGATCTCCTCCGTCTCCTCGTCAAAACTCATCTTGCCTTCATCTCCTCCTTCAAAAGTTATTCGCAGATGTAATGCTAACACAGGCTTGTGACAGCAGTTATGTCACAAATTTGCCTGTTTTTTTACTTTTTACGAATATTTTTTTGGATGGAGTGCTATAATGTTGACAAAAGCTATCCGAGAGGGAGAAATGAAATGGGCAAAGGTAAGACGAAGGACCGCACCGGCCGTTGGGCACAGATAGAGCACCTTCTCTACCAGAACAGTAAGGGCTTGAAGATTAAGGAAATAGCCCGCGTTTGTAATGTCAGTACGAGGCAAATATACCGTGACCTCGGTGACCTTGAGTCCAAATTAGGTATTCCTATTTGGGAACAAGGTAGCATACGCGGCATCGTCGAAGACTACTTCCTGCCTCCTATCCGGTTTAGCCTCCCCGAGGCCATGACCATATTCCTTGCCTCCAGGCTATTGCTTGCTTACACCAACGTATACAATCCGAGCATTGAGACCACCTTCACCAAGCTGAATTCTATAGTTCCTGGCCCCTTAAGAGACCAGATAAGCAAGACCATCGAGTGGATGCAGAGGCAAAGGAAAGACGAACGCTTTCTCCATATTCTGGAGAGCCTTGCCCAAGCCTGGATGAATGGACACAGGGTAAAGATACGCTACTGGACATTAGGTGATGAGAGCCCAAAGGAGCGTATTATCGAGCCATATTTTATTCAGCCAGCAGCATTGGAGCACGCCAACTATGTTATTGCCTACTGCCACCACAGACATTCAATCCGCACTTTCAAGATAGAACGAATCGAGAGCGTAGAACTATTGGATGAGCAGTACACGGTACCAGCAAATTTCGACGCCAATGATTATCTGGGCTCATCTTGGGGCATCACAGTAGATAGCGAAGGGGAGGTTATCAAACAGGAGACCATTAAGCTGAAATTCAATCCTGAGATAGCCAGGATAGCAGAGGAGACTACCTGGCATCCTTCCCAAATCACACAGCGCCAGCTTGATGGCTCGGCAATAGTTACTATGAACTTGTCCATAACGGTGGAGTTGCTCAGCTTCATACTGGGCTGGGGAGAGAAAGTAGAAGTGCTGGAGCCGGAGGAACTCCGTGAGGAGATAAGCAAAACGGCTCGAGAAATGCTGAATGTCTATAAGAGAAAGTAGATTTGTGCCAATACAGGTGTCACCACTGTGTGTTAACGTATATGATCCTCCGCACGACTTCGTGTAGAATTCCTCTCCCTTGAAGGGAGAAGTGAGGTGAGGGTAAAGTTCCTCCTCCCTCTAACTCCCTCCCACTAGGGGAGGGAGGATTATAAGAAGTTGTGTGGTTAATTATAATCGAAGGCGCAAGTTATGAGGCTGTTGACAGATGCCTACCTCGATATAGAGACCACCGGCTTATCACGGTTCTATGACGATATAACCGTGATTGGCATTTACCGGCGCAATGGCAAAGATAGCAAGCTCATTCAATTGGTAGGTGAGCAGGCGACCAAGAGCAACCTTGTCAAAGCCCTTGAAAAGGTAAATACAATCTATACCTATAACGGCAGCAGGTTCGACCTTCCTTTCATTGATGCTTGCCTTGAGATAGACCTTGAGGCTGGATTTCATCACCACGACCTGATGTATGACTGCTGGCAGAACAACTCATATGGCGGCTTCAAGGCAGTCGAGCAGCAGTTAGGAATTCCCCGGCAGCTACAGGGCATCGGCGGATTGGGGGCAGTG
This sequence comes from uncultured Dehalococcoidales bacterium, assembly GCA_964592065.1. GTDB lineage: Bacteria > Chloroflexota > Dehalococcoidia > GIF9 > AB-539-J10 > JAFGBN01. The sequence goes on from CAZQDF010000015.1 coordinate 3,512, forward strand.
CTGTTGTTGTGGTGGTACCGGAATGATGGTGACCAGAATGCTTTAGCTTTGCTGTTACAATATAATAAGGAGGATGTGGTAAATCTGAAGACATTGAGGGAGAGGTTAGCCACGAACGAAGTATGAACGTTTATGATGATATAGCAAAAGTACCTGCCAAATGTGAAAGCCTTAATGATTAGGAGAGACATATGTTAATTATTGACAGGAAATTTATTGAAAGATGCAGTGCCGAATATGATCGGCGTGCCTAGGGTACACAAGATCAAATTGAGGAAACAGCTATTTTCGGTTGGCTATCCACACAAGGCCACCCTCGATTCTTCAACAAAGAATATTTTATACGATTGGGGCGTTGGAAAACGCCAAGGTACCAAGCAACACGTGAAACCAATGACGAAGACGACATTATAAAGAAGACGCGTTCTGCCTATTTGGCCCAAAATGACCTAGAAAAACTGAATATCCTTAGAAGATTAAAAGGGGTTGGAATTGCAGTAGCTAGTACCATACTTTACTACCTGCAGCCAGATAAGTTCGCCATATATGACTATCATGTGAGAAACTCACTGAGAGACGCTGGTAGATTGAGTAACGTGGCGGAAGGTGATAGTAATAAAGCGTGGCTTGAGTATACCCGAATAATTCGTGAATTGTCCACCTTCTACAATAAGACCCTCAGGGAAGTAGAGAAAGCATTGTTTGCATACGACAAATGGGGGTGTGGAGAAAACGAAGCCGACGGTGAGGAGAGAGAAATGGGTAAAACCCTTGTCCGAGGAACAATTGTTAAACCTGGAGATTATTCGGGCGGAGTTGAGAGGCAGGAAATTGAAATATGGGAAAAGTGTTTCAAGACTCTTCCATACAAAAACTATCCTGTAGACGTAACACTGGTAATTAAACAACGTGAATATCAGGCGATGCTGCGCTTTTCAAAAAGCCATAAAACAGCTTGGATGCCCGCTCACCTAAATAACAAAAAAGCTAGACTCGTTGACGCCCTCAAGCGTGGAGGCTTTGTAAGAGGGCGAGTTGAGCTCAAGATTATGGGCAAGAGAATTTGGATCCTTAAGCAGTTGACGGTTGCCCAAATATCCAAGCACAGACCTTGACAGGAGCTAGAGGCGATTGGAGAAACACTATGCCTATCTATTCTCATTCTCAGCTAAGTATGTATGAAGAGTGTCCCTTTAAGTATAAGCTTCGCTACCGGGACAGGATTAAGCGGGACATCGAGGGCGTTGAGGGCTTTAACTTGCGTAAATCAGCATACCCGCACAGAACATGGTGGGGAAACGATAGGTCACACTTCTAAGCTTAACCAGATCCTCCTCGGTTGCCATAATTAGTTTCCGTAATTTTATCGCAAAGTCTAATTGCAATATTGTTGCATTTAACATCTCGCTTTGCTACAATATTGTCATGGTTCAAGATTCGGTGCGGGTTTTGCAGGCTCAGAGATACAAGGTAACCAAGCCCCGACTACAGGTACTTGAGGTTTTGGAAAGAGCGCGGAAACCACTTTCCCCATATGACATACAAAGGCTTCTCAGGCTGAAAGGCAAATACATAAATCACGTTACCATCTACCGCATACTCGAACTGTTTTGTAACCTCAATCTGGCTCACAAGGTTTTGTCGAGTGGTGGATTTGTTAAGTGCGGCTTGGGCAAAAAGGAAGGTTGTCATCGGTTTATGGTTTGCCGTCAGTGCGGAGCTATTAATGAGTTTGCTGATGAAGAATTGTGCCGGGAGGAAAATGAGTTCGCCCTGGATTTTGGCTTTCATACTGAGTATCATCTTTCTGAATCTTCCGGGCTTTGTGCCAATTGCTATGGACAGCAGCTTGGCGAATAGAAAATTTTGACTTAATCTCGAGAGGAAAGATGCTCAGGCGAATCATAAGTGAGCTTAAGAGACATGCCCCCTTTACTGCCTTAGGAGCTCTCACAGGCAGTGCAGTCATGGTTATAATAGTCTTTGGCGATGTTCCTTCAGAGATTTCCCAAACTATTTTTTACATCTTCCATCCACTCCATGTGATATTGAGCGCACTTGTGACCACAGCGATGTATACGAAATATAGAAAAGCCAAACTGTGGGCGGTAATCCTGATTGGCTGGACGGGGTCAATTGGAATAGCCACGATAAGCGATGCCGTAATTCCCTATTTGGGAGGAAGTTTGCTCCATGCCCAAATGGAATTCCATGTGCCCTTTATCGAAAAATGGTGGATAAATCTCCTGGCGCTGGGCGGCATTGCAATTGGCCTCAGGAAACAAACAACTAGGGTTCCCCATGCTGGACACGTATTATTAAGCACCTGGGCCTCGCTATTCTATTTCACTTCATTTGGAATAGCGAATTGGATTCCTTTGCTCCCCTTCGTCTTCCTGTTTTTGTTCCTTGCAGTTTGGATTCCCTGCTGCACAAGTGACATAGTATATCCCCTTTTATTTGTAAGGAAGTTCGCAGAGTTACCTCTGCAACATGGGGATGAAATTACCCACAGCTAGTATACTAGCTGTGGGTAGGGCAGGTGGGAAACTCCTGTTTGCCAAGAAGCTTGCCTCAGCAATAATTCGTGGTACCCCTTTCACCCAAGCAACGCCTCAAGTTAATAGCTCAATCACCATCTAGCTCTCAAGCTAAAAAGTCAGCTTCGCTTGTGCTATTATATATTAATAATTTCATACCAAAGGGGCTAATGTGGTTGATTGGTTTAAAAAAACCGAGTTAGGGGTAAGAAGGAGCAAGGAAGCTTGGTTTAACAAGATAGCTCATCTTTTTGACCAAGGCTCAATTGGGAATGAAACCTGGGATGAGCTTGAAGAATTGCTCATCTCAGCGGATATTGGTATAGAAACCACGGACAAACTTGTAGACAGAGTCAAACAGCAAGTGAAAATAAATAGATTAGCAGAGGCATCACAGATAAAGTCGGCTCTAAAGGAAGAGATGGTAAATCTATTAAAGATCCCCCAGAAGCCAACAATCTCTGATTCAGTTCCTCATGTCATTCTTGTGGTCGGCGTAAATGGCTCAGGTAAGACGACCAGCATTGCTAAACTGGCTTACGGCTTTGCCTCACAGGGAAAGCGAGTTGTTTTAGCTGCAGCCGATACCTTCCGAGCTGCAGCTATTAAGCAACTCGAATACTGGGGCAAAGAGGTTGGAGCCGAGGTTATTGCCCACCAACCTGGTGGTGACCCAGGAGCAGTTGCCTTTGATGCCATCGAAGCAGCGTATAATCGCTATGCCCAAGCAGTGATTATTGATACTGCTGGTCGTCTCCACACCAAGTTTAACCTCATGGAAGAGCTCAAGAAAATAAAGAGGGCAGCAGCTAAACATGATGCCTCAGCCCCTCACCAAGTTTTATTGGTAATGGATGCCACTACAGGGCAAAATGGCCTGACCCAAGCCAAGTATTTTACTAAAGCTATAGGTATAACTGACATTTTCCTGGCCAAACTAGATGGCACAGCCAAAGGGGGGATAGTTTTTGCTATCTGCGACGCTTTAAATATACCTATCGCTTATATAGGAACTGGTGAAAACCTACGGGATATAGCTCTTTTCGACGCTGAAGCTTTCGTCAATGCCATTTTCTCTTGAAAACTAAATGCTCACTATTAGTATAGACCCTATTGCTTTTACCCTCGGTCCTGTTGCCGTGAGATGGTACGGAATCATGGTGGCTTTGGCTGTCATAACATTGCTTATTGTCACCTTCCGAGAGACAAGAAGAGTGGGCTTCCCCCAAGATAATATTTATAGCCTTTTCCTTTGGGGAATTATAGGTGGTTTCATAATGTCCAGGCTAGTTCATGTCGTTGACTACCTTGTAACACATCCCGAAGAACCTATTAATATCATCGGTTTTGCTGGACTTGCCCTATATGGAGCTATCGGCGGAGCTTTGCTGGGAGCCTGGCTTTATACCAAGGTAAGGAAATTCCCTTTTTCGAGCCTGGCTGCTGTAGGTGATGCTCTTGCTGTTGGAACACCCTTAGCTCAGGCTATAGGAAGAGTTGGCTGTACTATAAATGGTTGCTGTTTTGGTAAACCCAGCCCCTTCCATTCTTTCCCCAGCGCAGTGCTCTATACCCCCCGGGATACCATTCCTTCTCAGTATTGGGGGGTGCCTCTCTACCCCACACAGATTTATTTTCTATTGTGGAACCTGATAGTCTTTACTGTTACATGGCGGTTACGAGAGCGACTTAAGCCACAAGGCTCTCTCTTTTTTGTTTATCTTTGTCTTTACGCTGCGGGTGATTTTGGCCTAAGGTTTCTCCGCGTGAACGAGCCGTTTTTATTGGGACTTCATCAAGGCCAGATTATCAGTTTAGCCATATTGGTAGTGGCTGTGCCCTGGCTTATTATCAGAATGCGCAGGTTCCAGCTTTCCTGTCATTCTGAGCCGCTAGCGAAGAATCTCTGAGACCCTTCGCTAGCCTCTTCAGTTCCTTCCTGTCGTCAGGACTCAGAGCTTCGGCTCAGGGTGATACCTAAGCGGAAATAGAATTTTTCATAATTTGCTATGGGCAGCCGCCCATGAGGACTCGGTCACTGAATCTACTAGCGCGGCTGACTTGGGGCAAAGTCATGAAGATTAAGGCGCAACACCTCTTCTCCTCCCCAGTAATTTTTCTCCAGGCTATACACGATGTCTATGAGTGGCGCGACTTCCTCCTGAGTCTTCTGAGAAGCAAAATCTACAGCTCTCCAGGTTACATCTCCTTGTCTGAGCTTTAACTCTAAGTGTTTGCCTTGGTTGCCAAAATGGCGACATTCGGTTACCTCAACTTGACGGCTGAGGAAAATAGGCGGCGGGTTGCCTTTGCCAAAAGGGCTCAGTTCTTGAATCAGATTGAAGGTATCACCGGCGAAGTTGGATAAGGCAACCCCAGCATCAATCACCAATTTGGGGCTAAAATCAAGTCGGGATAGTTCGCTCACAGCTAATCTCATGAGCCTTTCCTCTAGTTTGGCCAGGTTCTCACGAGCTAAAGTAAATCCAGCAGCCAAGGGATGACCGCCAAAGCTGTGAAGCAAGTCACGGCATTTTTCTAATGCAGAGACAATATTGAACTCAGGTATGCTGCGGCAACTGCCTCGACATATTTCTGGACCAAGGTTAAGGAGGATAGACGGCCTGTGAAATTCATCTGCCAGCTTACCCGCAACAAGGCCAATAATCCCAATGGGATAGCTCTCATCACCTTCTATAAGCAGCGGAAGGGAAATTCTGCCGGTTAATCTTTCTTTTGCTTTGCTCAATACTTCATTGGTTAGTTGCTGACGTTCAGTATTCATTTCCTCCAGTTCTACTGCCAAGCGACAGGCTTCTTCTGTCGAATGAGTGGCCAGCAACTGATAGCTGTTGCTGGCATGCCCAATCCTGCCAGCAGCGTTGAGGCGAGGACCTAGAGTCCAGGAAATATGCTCGGTATCAAGCCTACCTAGCTCTAGCCTGGATAGTTTGATCATCTCTTGAAGCCCGATACGATGAGTATTATTAAGCACCTTCAGCCCTTCCCTAACCAGATAACGGTTCTCACCAATGAGAGGAACTAAGTCAGTAACAGTGCCTAAAGCTACTAAATCCAGTAACTTAGTCAGCTCTTTCCTCCTGCCATCTCCGTGAAACAAAGCCTGTAAAACTTTGAAGGCAACGCCTACGCCAGCCAGGTCAGGATAGGGATACCGTGAATCCTTTCGCTTTGAGTCAATTACAGCCATGGCTTGAGGCAAGGTTGCTGGTGGGATATGATGATCAGTGATAATTACATCTACCCCCATTTCTTGAGCCTGTTTTGTTTCCACAAGGTTACCAATGCCACAATCAACAGTAATGAGCAGGCTAACCCCTTGGCTACGAAGCTTCTCTATAGCTGGTAATTGCAACCCACGCCCTTCACAAAAACGATCAGCGATATGAGGGACAACCTTGGCACCAAGCCAGGATAGCCCTTCGACAAGAACAGCTGTAGCAGTGACCCCATCAACATCAAAGTCACCATAGACGGCAGTCTTTTCACCTGAAAGCAGGGCTTTGTAGATTCTACTTACTGCTTGTGGCACGTCAGGAAGCAGGAAAGGATTGCCTTCGAGCCTGTGGTCAGCAGCTAAAAACAGTTCGCTTTCATCCGGTTTAACACCGCGGTTATAAAGGAGTTGAGCGATTACAGAAGAGACGCCACAAGCACTGATATATTCGGCTGGTGCCCGAGGTAAAAGCTGCCACTGCTGATTCATTTCTAGTTTTGATAGCCTTTGACCAAAGCCGTTTACTATACCATAAAGGGAGTCGTAGCAAAACTCCTTATTGTAAGCACTCATAAAGAGCTATTTGACCTAAACAAAGGCAACAAATATAATCGATACCGGCGGAAAATATGAAAATAGCTTTCTATACTCTAGGATGCAAGCTTAATCAAGCAGAGACAGGGTCTCTAGTTGCTGAGTTCAGTGAAGCGGGATTTCAGCTTGTGCCTCCTGACAATTTGGCAGATATTTACATTGCCAACACCTGTACGGTCACCCATATCGCTGACCGTAAGTCACGCCACTGGCTCAGGCTAGCTAAACGAAGGAATCCTCAGGCTTTAATTATTGCTACTGGCTGCTATGCCCAAAGAGCTCCGCAAGAGCTAGCTCCCATTGCTGACCTCGTTTTGAACAATAAGGAGAAGGAGCGCTTGCTTGAGATTGTGCCAGGCTTGTTAGCTACAAGGAGCTCAAGCATCGAGCCCTTCGCTTCTCGTCATTCTGAGAGAGCGAAACAACCGAAGAATCTCGCCAAGGATAGGCCACCCGAAGGAGAAACGAAGCAATTTCATGCCCACAATGGCATCAGCAGGGTTCGCAGCTTAATAAAGATTCAGGATGGCTGTCACAGTCCTTGTACCTATTGTATTGTACCCCAAGTACGAGATTGTGAGTATTCTGTGCCTTCTTCCCAAATAATCAAGGAAATCAAAAGGAAAGTGGCTCTGGGCTATAAGGAAGTTGTACTCACAGGGACAAAAATTGGTCACTATAAAGATGCCGCCCTGAGCGCTAGCGAAGGATCTGACGCTGACCTCGGGGATTTAATAGAGCGTATTCTCTACGATACAAATATCGAGAGGTTAAGACTTTCCTCACTCCAGCCACAGGAGCTAACTCCTAAACTTCTCACCTTATGGCAAGACAAAAGGGTATGTCGCCACTTCCACTTAGCGCTTCAAAGTGGCAGTGATGCTGTGCTTCAGAGGATGAGGCGATGCTACTCTCTGGATGATTATCAAGCTGCGGTGGCTTTAATTAGAGAAGCAATACCCGGAGCAGCTATTACCACTGATATTATAGTTGGTTTCCCTGGTGAAAGTGACACAGAGTTTGAGCGGAGCTATCGCTCCTGCCAGCAAGCTGGCTTTGCTAACATCCATGTTTTCCCCTTCTCACCTCGACCTGGAACTGAGGCTGCCAAAATGCCCAACCAGGTAAGGGATAAAGTAAAAAAGGAACGTAGTCGCAGAATGTTAGAGCTATCATGGATTTCTAAGCGCAATTTTGAACAACAATTTCTCGGACAAACTATGTGGGTCTTGTGGGAAAAGGAAACAAGCCCAAGCGAAGGCATGTATTCTGGCTTAACTGATAGCTATATCAGGGTATTTACCCGGAGCCAAAAGCACCTAACTAACAAAATAGCACCAGTTAAGCTAACGGGACTTCACGACCAAGGGATGTGGGGGGAGCTAGTCAGCTAAAAATTCAAGAGGATTATAAGGCTGTTTAAAAATGTAGTTGCCCAATTTATTGGGCGACTGCCTGATAAATCAGGGAACTACAAAAATCTGGGGGCGAAAGGCTTCCAAAATGCCCAAAATTGAACGGAAAATCGAAATTAAACAGCCACATCATATTAACCGGAATGGGCACCTGTTTCGTTTTCGTGATTCTCGTTGCCTACAGGGCTTACCAGAAGGGTCATCCCTTCTATGCCTGTAACAATGACTTCCTCCCCAGCGTTGATGGTTGAACTTGACGAAGCTTGCCACAGTTCTCCGCCGACTCGAATATAACCTTTCGGAGCAAGGAGCGTTGTCGCTTTACATTTGCTACCAACCATAGCCGCAGGTGAAATTATCGGCTTTCTACCCAGTGTCTTCATGCCAAGCCTGTAAGTTATATAGGCATATGCTCCCAAGGCAACCAGCATAAGGATTAGCGCCCAAAGGGGGATGTTTATCCCAAACCTTGGTAGTAGCCAGAGGACAACTGTTGCTAGAGCTACCTCTTCAAGGAAGGTTATTATAAGGGAGTATATTACATATCTTTTACTTCTCACTGTTAAGACAAAAAAGCTACTGTCGAAGCTATAGCCTCTTTTAAATGTAGCTGCTAGGCCACCGTTTAATTCCTCATGCCATCAGCGAGGATAGGTGCTTTATCCTCTTTAACATATTAGGATGAGTGCTGAGAATCTCCATCATCTTGTCGGCAGAGCTGGTCCTAACAGTTTTGCTTCGCAGCTCCATCAATTCATAGGCGTCAATGGTGCCGCTCATATCAAGATCGATTTGAGATAGCTCTTTAATCTCCCTCCAGGCACGGGTGGGATCGTTAACAAAGAAAGCTTTGATTCCCTCCATTTGCTTTAGCTCTGGTCGTCCTTTGAAGCGGGCATTGCTATAGACCAGTTTATACAGGGCTGAAGCCAGATGATGTGGTTCATTGCCCAATTCAACACTTCCCTTGTCAGCGTAGTATTCCCGTATGCGAGAGCCATAGAGAACGAGCAAGCTGGTAATAAAGTAAAGAATGAAGGCACCCATCCCAATGAGAATAACAATAGCACCACTTTGTCCTCGACCACCCAGCATTCCTCTAAACATCGTACCCAAGGCAATCCAATACATGATGAGCGGTATAGCCGAGAGCAAAGTCATAATCACCATGTCTCGATGTCTGATGTGGGACATCTCATGTCCCAAGACAGCCCGAAGTTCATCCTTGCTGAGGAGATTTGGAATGCCTTGAGTAACACAGACTCGCCCATCTCGTTGGCTCTTTCCGAAGGCGAAGGCGTTAGGAATTGCAAGCTGAGAGATGCCTACCTTGGGTTTAGGGAGACGAGCTCTGGTGGCAAGGTCAGCTACTACTCTATGTAGCTCCGGGGCTTCTTTCTCGGAAACCCACTTTATTCTCATTGTCCTGCCTACTATAGCAGGACCGATGAGATACTGGATGCCGAGGAAAACGAAAGCTATAATAATGTAAGTTAACGCACTGCCTTTTCCCATCCAAACCCCAACTCCGGTAATCACGCCGTAGAGGATGCCAAAGAGCAACGCCACTAAAAGGAACATTCTTGTTTTAAGCCACATAAATTCACTCCTCTATTACAGCTATTATAACGCTCATTCCGTAGAGTTGCACTAGAGCTAATCCTAGGGGTAGAACTAGAATGCAGCAGTAAAGGAACATCGATAATCGCCTCACCATGCGCGGGATACAAGAAGAACTAGCCACATTGTCCTCTATTAGTTCAAACGTTGGGGCTTAACCTTGAAGAGAACCACGGCTGCTACAACTAGACAAATAAGATTCAGCGATGCAATAGTGATAGCCTCACATATGAAGCCGTCCACTACCAACAGAAGCACACCCACGGCATAAGCTATGATAAACCGCGGTTGTATCTCCTTTTTCCCCTTGAAGGCGTATACCAGCTGGATGATCCAACCAATTACAATGAGAGCCAATCCCGCAATTGTCATAGACTCACCTCCTTCTTTGTTTTGATATCAA
>CAZQDF010000016.1:0-13031 GCA_964592065.1 uncultured Dehalococcoidales bacterium
CGGGCTACCGGGCCGAAAATACGACTTCCTCTCGGGTTGTTTTTATCACCCAAAAGGACTGCGGCATTTTCGTCGAATCTAACATAGGAGCCATCAGAGCGGCGATGAGGCTTAGCTACACGTACAACTACAGCCCGCACTATCTCACCTTTCGCCACCATCCCATGGGGAATAGCTCGTTTCACCGTAGCCACAATAACGTCACCTGTGTGGGCATATCTCCTTCTTGTCCCGCCAAGTATATTAATGCACATAATCTGCTTGGCCCCAGTATTATCAGCTATTTTGAGTCTGGTGTAAGTTTGGATCATTGTTCACTTCTGGCTTAGCTTCGGCTAGCTCTCCTTTAGATATTATTTCTATTACTCGCCAACGCTTTTCCTTAGATAAGGGGCGGGTCTCCATAATTTTCACCTTGTCTCCGGTTCTACAAGCATTATTCTCATCATGAGCCTTATATTTCTTATTACGCTTGACTAGTTTCTTATAAAATGAGTGATGCCTCGAAGTTCCTACAACTACCACCACAGTTTTATTCATCCTATCGCTTGCTACTTGCCCTGTTTTAACCTTTCTTCTTGTGTAACTCATCTTATGCCCAGTTCTCTTTCCCTTAGAATGGTTTTCATCCTAGCAATCTTCCTCTTCGCTTTGGGAATTTCCCGATGGTTCACTAATTGTCGAGTTGCCAAGCGGAAGCGAAGGTTAAAAAGCTCCTCATGAGCCTCTTCCAGCTTCGTTGCTAGCTCTTCATTCTTGAGAGCGCGAATTTCACTAGTTTTCATCAACACTCAGGCTTTCCTTCAGGACGAAACTGGTAGCAATGGGAAGTTTGTAAGAAGCAAGATGTATTGCTTCTCGAGCCGTGTCTTCCTTAATACCGGCTAACTCGAACATAATCCTGCCTCGCTTAACCACAGCCACCCAATGATCAGGACTGCCTTTACCACTACCCATTCTTGTCTCGGCAGGCTTTTTGGTCACAGCTTTATCAGGGAAAATACGTATCCAAAGTTTACCACCCTGCCGCAGATAACGTACAAACACGCGGCGGGTTGCTTCAATTTGTCTCGCTGTTACCCAAGCAGATTCCTCAGCCTTCAGGCCAAAATCGCCAAAAGCAACCCAATTTCCACTGTGGGCTTCGCCCTTTAATCGTCCTCTATGAACTTTGCGATGCTTTACTCGCTTCGGCTGTAACACTTTCTCTCTCCACTTCAGGTAGAATATCACCTTTATAAATCCACACTTTAACTCCAATATTTCCCATAACAGTATGGGCTTCAATAAAACCATAGTCAATGTCAGCACGCAGTTTATGCAACGGCATTTGACCTTGATGAACGGTAGCGGACCTAGCAATTTCGGCTCCATGAAGCCTTCCTCCACAGGTTATCTTAATTCCCTTAGCCCTAGCCTGCATGGTTCGAAAAGCTGCTTGTTTCATGGCTCGACGGAAAGGTATCCTATCTTCAATACGTTGAGCTATGCTCTGAGCTACCAAAGCAGCTTCAAGCTCAGGCCTGTCAATCTCTCTAATGGTCAATCTAATTTTCTCCCCGCTAATTTTCTCCAGTTCTGACCTCAGTGCTTCTACGTTCTGTCCTCCCCGTCCAATTAAGATACCAGGGCGAGCTGAATAAAGGGTTACGTTTATCTCATCTCCTGGCCGTTCAATTTCCACCCGAGCAACAGCTCCTCCAGAACATTTTTGTTCAATAGCCCTGCGCAGTCTTAAGTCACCCAGCAAAAACTGAGCATAGTTCTTCTCAGTGTACCACTTGGCATACCAATCTTGGCTGATGCCCAGCCTGAAGCCACGAGGGTGAACTTTTTGTCCCAAAATTATCCCTCCTCCTCAGCAACGAAAACTGTGATATGGCTAGACCGCTTCAAAATAGGGCTTACACGAGATCTAGACTGAGGGCGAAACCTCTTTAAGGTATGTCCTTGATCAGCAAAGATCTCAGTGATTTTGAGGTCAGCCGGTGACATTTGAAGATTGTTCTCCGCATTGGCTGCTGCTGATTTGATTGCTTTAGCTACTGCTTTGGCTGTCGGAGTAGGCAGAAAGCTAAGAATAGTTAAAGCTTCATCAATTTTTTTGCCTCTAACCATATTTATCACCAAACGAACTTTCTGAGGCGGAATACCGACGTCCTTAGCTACAGCTCTTACCTTCATCGTGTCTTACCTTCCTGGTTGCACAGTCATTTTGGCTTTGGTGACATGTCCCCTAAATGTCCGGGTAGAGGCAAATTCTGCTAACTTATGTCCTACCATGTTCTCAGTGATAAAAATGGGCACGTGCCTTCTGCCATTATGAACGGCAATAGTATGGCCTATCATCTGAGGCAAAATGGTAGAGGCACGGGACCAAGTCTTTATCACTGTTTTCTCCCCCGAATTGTTAAGCGCTTCTATTTTCTTAAGCAGTTTAGCGTCATAATAGGGGCCTTTCTTACGTGACCTTGACATTCTAATCCCTCCGCCTAATGATCATTTTATCGGATATTTTACGACGCCGAGTCCTATGACCTAAAGCAGGCTTCCCCCAAGGTGTTTTTGGAGGCATTCCTCGTGGAGCTCTGCCTTCACCACCTCCATGTGGGTGATCCCGAGGAGTCATCGCAGACCCTCTGACTGAAGGGCGCAAGCCCAACCATCTCTTACGGCCAGCTTTACCTAAGTTTATGTTTTCATGGTCAACATTGCCTATCTGACCAATGCTAGCCCAGCATTTATTATGAAGTTTGCGCAATTCACTTGAAGGCAGCCTAAGCAAGACGTGCTTCTCCTCTTTACTCATGATTTGGGCCGAAGTTCCAGCGCTATGGACAAGCTGCCCTCCTTTTCCTGGTTCAAGCTCAACGTTGTGCAGCAAGGTTCCTGTGGGGATAGAACGCAACGGTAAAGCATTCCCGGGTTTTATCTCAGCGTCCTCAGCTGCCTTTATAATGTCACCTAAGTTGAGACCTAAAGGAGCGAGGATGTAGCGCTTCTCTCCATCAACATAGTGAATTAGAGCAATCCGAGCTGACCTATTGGGGTCATATTCAATAGACGCTACTTTGCCTGGAATGCCAAGCTTATCCCTCTTAAAATCGATAACACGAAGCTTGCGCTTAGCGCCACCACCTCTGTGGCGCACGGTTATAACACCTCGGCTATTGCGCCCTGCCTTCTTTTTCAACGGCAAAAGTAAAGATTTCTCAGGGGCTACTTTGGTTAACTCCTCAAAATTGGCACTAGACATATATCTTCTGCCTGGAGAAGTTGGATTATAGGTCTTCAATCCCACAAATCACCTCGCATTCTTAAACTCTAACATCTAATCTCTAAATCTTAAACTCTGGGAATTTAGGGTTTCTAGACTTAGGGATGCTTCCTCTGCCAGCGAGTCTTCTTAAGAAGCTTCTTGTGCTGGTGCTTTGACATTTTTTTCTTTCTCCACTTAATAACCGAGCCCATTAAATACCCTCAAGGAAAGTAATTTTATCTCCTGGTTCCAAACTGACCACTGCCTTCTTCCAAGATGGACTTGTTACTAGTCGTTTGCCCATCCTTCTCGTCTTTCCTGAAACGGCCATTACATTTACTTTAGCTACCTTAACTTTAAAGGCTCGTTCCACTGCCTCCTTAATCTGGAACTTGGTAGCTTCACCGGCTACCTCGAAGGCATATTTATCCGCTTCCTTAAGCAGGGTAGCCTTTTCCGTAATTAAAGGACGCCGCAACACTTCATAAAGGTGCATGGCTCTTCCCCCAGGAATTCTCTGAATTAGCGGTACTCTTTTTTTTAGTTATCTTTCGCTCCCAAATTTGCTCTATACTGCGTATTGCAGGCACAGTAGCAATTATCATTTTATAAGACAGTAAATCCAATACATTAATTAGAGGTGAAGGTAGAACTTTGACGCTGGTTAAATTAGCCGCTGATTTGACCACATTGGGCAGGGATTGGGCAGTAAGGATTAAAGTGGGAGGAGCGGCGCCGAGAGAGGATAAGGCGTTGATCATAGGTTTTGTTTTTGGTACCTCAAAGTCAAGCTCCTGTATTAGTTTTATATTTCCCTCTTTAACTTTGGCGGAAAGAAGACACTTCAAAGCTAATCGCCTCATCTTTTTGGGCATGGATTGACGATAAGAGCGTGGCCTGGGGCCAAAAGCTACTCCACCTCCTCTAAGGAGGGGTGATTTTATATTCCCCCTTCGTGCCCTTCCAGTGTGTTTCTGGGGGTAAAGTTTCCTTGTGCTCCCCCTAACCTCGCCTCTCGTCTTAGTGGAGGCCGTTCCTTGGCGTCTATTGGCTAGCTGCCTTGCCATCGCCTGATGAACTACTGCCGCATTAAAGGGGAGGCCAAAAACGCCCTCGCTAATCTCTACGTGGTCGACAACTTCGCCTGTCAGGCTATAAATTGGTACTTGCACTTCTTACTGCCTTCCGAATAATTACTATCCCGCCATTAGCTCCGGGCCCTGCTCCCTTCAATAAGAGCAAGTTGCGGTTTGGGTCAGCTTGGATTACTTCAAGATTATGCACCGTGGTCTTCCTATTTCCCATGTGCCCTGGCATATGCTTTCCCTTGAGCACCCGACCAGGGGATGTAGTAGCCCCAATTGAGCCGGGAGCACGATGCCGATCGCTCTGGCCGTGGGTTTTCGGCCCACCGGCAAAATGGTAGCGTTTCACCACGCCGGCAAAACCCCTGCCTTTGGAAAAGCCAGTTACATTTACCAGGTCGCCTGAGTTTAGAGAGCTAATATCTACTTTCTCACCGCGTTTGATTGAGCTAATATCCTCAGTTCTGAATTCGTGGAGATAGCGGACCTTATCTATGCCTTGAAGATGTCCTTTTTGTGGAGAGTTAAGGCGCTTAGCTTCTCCAAAGCCTAGCTGGATAGCATTATAGCCATCCTTGGCTTGGCTCTTCACTTGGGTTACAACGGAGGGTCCTGCTTCAATGGCAGTAACTGTGATTGCCTCTCCATTCTCTAGGAAGAGCTGGGTCATGCCTATTTTTTTGCCAATAATGCCAGGAAACATAGCTTTAACTATAACTTAATATCTATCTCCACTCCAGATGCTAAATTGAGTTGACTTAAACTGTCTATAGTTTTGGAGCTTGCTTGTAGAATATCAATTAACCTCTTGTGAGTCCTGATCTCGAACTGCTCTCTCGAATCCTTATCAATATTGGAGGAGCGGATAACGCAAAACTTTTCAATATGTGTGGGTAAGGGCACTGGGCCAACAACCATAGCCCCGGTGCGTTCCACCACTTCTACTATTTGCCTTGCTACTTGGTCAACTAGTCTGTGGTCAAACCCTTTGATCTTAACGCGGACCTTTTCGTTGGTCATCTATCTCGCCCCATTCTAGCCACAATTCGCTCCGTCAAATTAGCAGACAATTCCTCATAGCGATAAAACTGCATGGTGTGATTTGCCCTTCCTTGGCTGAGTGACCTTAGATTGCTAGCAAAGCCGAAAGTTTCTGCCAAAGGGATAAGACAACGAATAGAAGAGAAGTCCTCGTGGCTCTGAATACTTTGGACATGAGCCCTTCGTGAATTTAAATCACCAACGATATCTCCCAAGAACTGAGATGGAGTTACTATTTCCATCTCCATAATTGGTTCTAGAAGGGCAGGTTTGGCTTTCCTTAGCCCGCCCTTCACAGCTATAGAAGCTGCCATCTTAAAAGCCAAGTCTGAGGAATCAACCTCATGAAAACTGCCATCGTATAAAGTCGCTTTAATATCTATTGCAGGATAGCCGGCTAATGCCCCACTTTGCAAAGCTGTCTTGATTCCTGCTTCCACTGGTGGAACAAACTCCTTGGGTATGGCTCCGCTTCGAATTTTGTCGCAAAACTCGAAGCCGCTGCCTCGTTCACCAGGCTCAAGTTTAAGCCAAACATGCCCATACTGCCCCTTACCCCCGGACTGACGAATGAATCTTCCTTCAGATTCTACTGGAATGGTGATTGTTTCTTTGTAAGCTACTTGGGGCTTACCAACATTCACCTTTACACCGAACTCACGGAACATGCGGTCCAGCAATACTTCAAGATGAAGTTCACCCATTCCCGAAATGAGAGTTTGACCTGTTTCCAGATCGTTGTGGATTTTGAAGGTGGGGTCCTCAACAGCAAGCTTAGCCAGGACGTCATCTAGCTTATCTCGGTCAGCTTTACTTTTGGGTTCGACAGCCATAGAGAGTACTGGTTCAGAGAATCGTATAGGTTCAAAAAGTGCAGGTCGCGCGGCATCACAGAGCGTGTCTCCTGTCGATGTCTTCTTGAGCCCTAAAGTTGCTACAATGCTACCAGTATCAGCTTGGGCGACTTCCTCACGGTGGTCAGCATGCATAACATATAGCTTCCCTAATCTCTCCTTCTCACCCATGCTAGTATTGAGAACTTGGGCCCCTGCTTTTGCTTTACCTGAATATACGCGCAGATAAGTCAACCTGCCCATAAATGGATCGGAAACCGTTTTGAATGCTAGAGCTGAAAAAGGTTCGTCATCACTTGCCTGACAAATGATTTCCCCTTCTTCTTTAACTTTGCTCGCAGGGATAGGTGGAACATCTAAGGGTGAGGGAAGGTAATCCACAATAGCATCGAGCAGTGGTTGAATGCCTTTCCCCCTTAAAGCACTACCGCAAAGGATAGGCACCACATGGCTTGAAATGGTCAGCCTTCTTATAGCTGCCTTGAGTTGAGGAACAGGAATATCTTGTCCATTAAGGTACATCAGCATAATCTGGTCATCATTTTCAGCTAACTTCTCAACCAGTGCTTGATAATGGCTAGCCACAGCAGTCTTATCGCCTTCCGCTATAGCCTCTTCCACCGGTGGTGTCATATCTGGGTTATTGGAGAAAACAATAGCCTTATTCTCTATGAGGTCGATAATGCCGTGGAAAGAACTCTCACCTCCTAAGGGAAGTTGTATAAGCAATGCATTAGCTCGCAACCTTTCCTTAATCATAGCCACTGTGTGGTAAAAATCAGCACCGATCCTATCCATCTTGTTGATAAAGCAAATCCTAGCCACATGGTATTTATCTGCTTGGTGCCATACAGCCTCCGATTGAGCTTCTACTCCAGCTACACCGTCGAAAATCACCACACCTCCATCTAATACACGGAGGCTACGCTCCACCTCGGCAGTGAAATCCACATGCCCAGGGGTGTCAATGATGTTGATACAATATTCACGCCAGTTACAAGTGGTGGCTGCTGAAGTAATAGTGATACCTCGTTCTCTTTCCTGCTCCATCCAATCCATTACTGCTGTCCCTTCATCCACACTTCCAATTTTATAAGTACGTCCTGCGTAGTAAAGAATTCTCTCCGTAGATGTGGTCTTACCGGCATCTATATGAGCGATGATTCCTATATTTCGTATCTTCTCCAAAGGGAAAGTCCGTGACATAAGCGTATTTTTCTCCCCGAGTGCTGTTTTCAATTTTTCACCAACGATAATGAACAAAGGCTTTATTAGCCTCAGCCATCCTGTGGAGATCGCTACGCCTCTTAATTGTTGCTCCGCGATCCTGAATGGCATCGACTAATTCAGCAGCCAATTTTTCTTCCATAGATTTGCCGCTACGCGCTCGTGCTGAAGTAACAAGCCATTTCATGGCAAGAGCGCGACCCTGGTCTCTCTCTACCTCCACAGGAACTTGATAGGTAGCCCCTCCAACACGCCGTGGCTTAACTCTCAGAAGAGGTGTGGCACTTCTGATTGCCTGCTCCAAAATTTCCGCAGGATTGCTATCTATTTGCTGGCCAGCAAGCTCTAGAGCATTATAGACAATGTGTTCAGCCGTAGCTTTTTGCCCCCTGAGCATGAGCTTGTTAATAAATTTAGCCGTGGTGACGCTGCCATACTTAGCATCAGGAGGCGCTACTCTTTTTACTACTCTCTTAGCTCTCCTTGGCATTTGCTAGCTCGCTAATTTCGTTGGTTTCTTGGCCCCATACTGGCTGCGACCTTGTTTCCGGCCAGTTACCCCTTCAGTATCCAAGGTGCCACGAATAATGTGGTAGCGAATTCCAGGGACATCCTTGACCCTGCCACCACGAATTAAGACTACCGAATGTTCCTGCAAATTATGTCCTTCGCCAGGGATATAAGCATTCACTTCCATGCCATTTGTTAACCTTACACGGGCAACTTTACGCAATGCCGAGTTCGGCTTCTTGGGGGTAGCAGTCTTAACTTGAATGCAAACACCTCTCTTTTGAGGTGCCCCCTGGGTCCATTTAGTTTTGGCTTTCAAGGCATTATAAAGGAGATGCAATGCCGGGGACTTAGTTCGTTTTTTAGGCTTCTGCCGCCCCTTACGAACAAGTTGATTAATTGTTGGCACTTCTATACTCCTTCCACTATTTTAGGCAATTTAAAAAGCCGCCTGGTTATATGCCGATCTACTCATTGTGAGAACCTCGCTCGGCTTCAGCCAGCCGACTTTCCTAACTCTCTAAACTTTTTACTTTCTAGTAGACGCCAAAACAAAAAGGTAGCATAAAGAAATAAAAATGTCAATTAGCTATGGGAAAGGGGGTTTAGTTATGGTTAAGGTAAGATGTAAAGGAACAAGCATGGATTCCTTCTTTGGCAACTTCCTTTATGAGCGGAAGGTGCCTGCAAAGCATTTTTTGAGAAAGCTCCAGACTATTCCACCTTAACCTTATTTAAGAATCGGCTGATTAATAATGCCGACTTAAAGGCTTATGAGAGATTATTCGATGAGATAATCAGGGTAGCTCAAGAGAAACAAGTCAAATTTGATAAGCTTCAAGTAGTAGATAGCGTCCATCTTGTAGCTGATGTTAATGTGGGGAAGGACGGGCACAGACAAAATAATGGCAAAAGCCCTAGAGATAAGGATGCCAAATAGGGGAGCAAAGGAAACAAGGTAGTGATGGGCGAGGATGGTAAAAGGCACAGGGAGAGGTAGTACTACTATGGATATAAAGATCAGGTAAGCCTCAATGCCGAGACAGGTCTCGTAACTAGTGTTATCCCTGGGCATGCTGGTGACTACGATGGGCACAAGTTCAAGAAACTGGTAGATGAGGATTTAAGCAAGGGCATAGAGGTTGCCACAGTAGCCGCTGATAGAGGCTATGATGATGGGGAAAATCATTATTACTTGAATCAAAAGGGGGTAAATTCAGCTATAAGGCTTAAAAGTTATCGTACTCAGAAGAAAGATGAGAATAAAGAAGGGTGGGTAAAGCTAAAGGAAAGCTTTGAGTATCAGGAAGGTTTAAAGGAGCGGTATAAGGTGGAGAGGAAATTTGGCGAAGCAAAGAAATGCCGTGGCTTTGCTAGATGTCGGTATGTTGGATTTGTGAGGCATACCATTCAGAGCTATCTTACCTTCATGGCACTAAACTTGAAAAGACTGGTGAAGCTATTAACTGGCGTTAGCTTTAGAGGCAAGGTTAGAACCTACTCGGTAAATAGCTAAACAAGGGAGAACTATGCCCAAAATAAAGGGAAGAGGAGAGAGATGCAGGTATGAAGAGCTGGTATGCACTGTCTGAGCCCTTGAGCTAAGGCTGAGAACCTACAAGATTCTACCTCGGGGGGAGAAGAGAAGCCTAAAATGGTTATTGCTAAACGCTCTCTATGGGCTCACTATGTCGTTAGAGCTTGTCTCTAACGACATAGTGAGCCCAACTATGGTAACGCCGTAGTCCCCTTCACCATAGTTGCCAAGGCGGTAAGATTTAACTAAAGGGTGCTTGGCTAATGCTTCGTGCACTGTCTGACGCAATATTCCCATTCCCTTACCATGGACAATACGCACACAGGGTAAGCCAGCCATAAAAGCATCGTTAAGGTATTGGCCAAGTCTGAATAAGGCTTCATCAACCGTGAGATGGCGTAACCTCAATTCTCTATCCACTGCTTTCATGGTGACTTAATAAACTCCAAGCGCAGAATCTCTTTAGTAGTCTCAGTAACCTTAACTCTGTCATCAATGCGCCAGCCCACTACCCAGATGATTTGTTGAGCAGAGCAAACTATGGGAATATGCTTCCGCCATGAGAGAGGTATTTTGGCATCAACCATAAAGTCCTGAAGCTTTTTAGGCATGTTCATACCGAGAGGCTGGAACCTATCCCCCGGCTGGCGTTGGCGGACAAGTAATTCGCTTCCTGTTTTGTGCAAATCGAATTCGGCAACAAAATCCCTGCCCTTTTGTTGAGATTGCTTCGCTGTGCTCGCAATGACAAGAAGGGTTCGTTCTTGCATAATGCTGGATATCACCCGCCAGCCGGGCAAAACAGTGTTACCCGGGATATTGAGGGGAAACTCACCCTGCAGCGGAGAAAGTGAGACCCACTCAGCACTACCCCTTATCTGAGGGGGAACAATTGAAGGGGGGAACCCTTGTCCTCCCCACCCCTTATTTGGCAAGGGGCGTGAGGTCACAATGACAATTTCATTATACTCACCCCAACAAATAAGGCCATGGGGCAAGGAAGTCTTTTTACCCACAGGCTTGTCCAGCAAACCCCTTACTGCCTCAATGTGGCTTGCCTCAATATCCTGAGTGTCTCCTACCAGTTTATCTATGGCTAACCTTACTATCTGTCTTTGCAAAGCTATAGGCAGGACGCAAGTCTTCCTCTTATTAAGATGGATAGCGTTTTCTTCTTGCTTGGCCACTTCACTCCATAACTGAAGAGCTTGCTGTTCAATGAAAGAACTATCATCCCGGGCGATTTTAGCTAAACGAAGCAGCGCTTGGTCTATCGAGGGGTTATATCCTCTAAGCAAAGGCAGAAGCTCGAGGCGGAGGCGATTTCGGAAAAAAGTTAATGAGAGGTTGGAGGAATCACTTCGTGGCTCAAGCTGCTGTTCTTGACAGTAATTCAATGTTTCCTCTCTGGTGGTATCAAGAAGAGGCCTTATTACGGATAGATTGCTTCGCTTCGCTTGCAATGATATTCCCTCTTTGCCATATACCATAGGTGAGCAAGGCTCAAGGCCACGTAGCCCGGAAGTTCCTGTTCCCCGCAGTATATGCATCAAGATGGTTTCTACTTGGTCATCCTTAGTGTGGCCTATGGCTACTCGATTGGCCCCTATGTTATTTGCTACCCGGGCAAGGAAATCATAACGTAGTTCCCTGGCTGCCTCCTCAATAGAGCAATTCCTTTGAGCCCTGTAGCTAGCTACATCTTGCTTATCAATAGTGATGGCTATGCCCAGCCTGTCAGCTAAATTAGCCACATAGTTGGCGTCTGCTTTAGATTCAGCGCCTCGAAGCTGATGATTTAAATGGGCTACATGAAGATTTATGCCCAATCTCCTTTGGCATCTTGCCAGGACATGAAGTAAGCATACTGAGTCAGCACCACCTGATACCCCAACAAGCACCGTCTCTCCAGGTGGAATCAGGCTGTGCTGCTGAATAAAATCCAGGATTCGTGACTCAAGTCCAATGTTTTTCATAGAGATTGCTTTGTCGTTCCGCTCCAGATTCTTCATCGCTCCACTCCTCAGAATGACAGGAAGCGAAAGGCTTAGAGCTTCGACTCACCTTTGCGATGACATTAATAAGGGATGTTGTTAAATGCCACCAGCCGAGTTCCATAATCCCCGAATTCAAGAATGCTTACCCCGCCAGGGTCTAACCTTAACTTGGTAATATATTCCATTGGCAAAGCTAAAGCTTTAAAGATGATGGTTATGGTAACGAAGTAATGGCTGACCACCACTACTGTTTCGTCCTTATGCTCTGCCAGCAAGCGTTCAACAATTTTCCAGGACCTCTGTTGCACATCAACAAAACTTTCTCCCTTGGGCAATTTCTCCTGACCTGTACCCTGCCACCATTGCATCAAAAACTGGCTGAAGGTGCTATTCAGGTTGGAAACACCTAAGCCTTCCATTTCGCCAACTTCTATCTCCCTAAGCCTGGCATCAACCTCAACAGGCAAGTGGTGGTGGTTAGCTATGGCCCTGGCAGTAGCCATAGCTCGCTTCAAAGGGCTCGAGACTATGACAGCGACATTCTCGTTCTTCAGGAACGAAGCCAACCTTTGGGCTTGCCTTAGCCCCGTATCGTTTAATTCAATATCACTACTGCCTCCCTGGACACGCCTTTCCTTGTTCCACTGAGTCTGACCATGCCTAACTAAAATAAGCTTCAATAATTCATCTCCTTAGGTTACTTTATTGCTCCTTCGCTGAGTTCATCCTTGCTTGCAATGACAGGGTAGTCGCGAGCTAACACCACTCGCTCGTCGTAGGGAGGATGGTCATAAAACAGAAACTTTGCCCACCTGCTGGGTTCAGCTTCAGATAAATTCTGGTCAGTTAGCTTGGCCATCAGACTTATAAAGGCTTGCGGATTATTGCTCAGCTCCAGCGCGGACTTATCTGCCGCCAGTTCAATACGACGATTATACCAATTGCGTAATGGTTGGGCTAGCAAGGTGAACACGGCTAAAACTAAGATTAGCCAGGGGAGAGCAGCCAAATCACTTATTCCCTGAAACGAAAATAACACTACGCCCGTTTTAAGAGCGAGATGGGCTAAATAAAATGCCAGCAAAAAAGTGATTGCCTGAACAGCCATGAGCCTGGTGATATCATGATGGAGGTGATGGCCTAGCTCATGAGCTAAGGTTAGCTCTATCTCGTCGGGCGAATATTCTCGCAGCAAAGTATCACTGAAGATAATGCACCTGGATTTGCCCCAACCACATAGCATGGCGTTAGCGATGGTGGACTTGCTGCTTAGATTCATAGTGAGGATATTTCTAACGTTAACTCCAGCCCGCTTGGTTAGATTTAGCAATCTCTCCTTGAGCTCTCCTTCCTCCAGAGGCTTCAACTTGAAAAATAAAGGCAGAAGGAGTGTGGGAGTTATCCAGGTGAGGAATAGGCTGAGCAAAATCATAGTCAAAGCTGATACTAACCACCATAGTGTTGGAAGGTATTCCATAAGCCCGTAGATAGCTATGATTAGGCACAAGCCGAGCAATAAAA